>JBKCAB010000358.1:0-3067 GCA_046307935.1 Bacteroidota bacterium
TTCTTGATCTCTTCATTTTCGAGGATCTTGTGCTGCATGGCCTTTTCCACATTGAGGATCTTCCCTCTCAGTGGCATGATGGCTTGAAAATGTCGGTCCCTACCCTGTTTCGCAGTACCCCCCGCAGAGTCACCCTCTACGAAATAGATCTCACAAGCAGCAGGATCTTTCTCCGAGCAATCGGCAAGTTTTCCCGGTAAACCCGAGCCGGAAAGCACATTCTTTCGTTGAACCAATTCACGTGCCTTACGTGCAGCATGACGAGCACGAGCGGCAAGTATTACTTTTTCAACGATCAGGCGCGCCTCATTCGGATGTTCTTCAAGGTAGTCAGCAAGCATTTCTGATACAGCCTGACTTACCGGTGCTGTAACTTCGCGGTTTCCTAATTTTGTTTTTGTTTGTCCCTCGAATTGTGGTTCAGCCACTTTTACAGAAACTACTGCTGTCAAACCCTCGCGGAAATCGTCTCCATCGATCTCGATCTTCTCTCTGGCAAGCATTCCCGAATCCGTGGCGTATTTCTTGAGTGTATTGGTCAAGCCTCTGCGAAACCCGGAAAGATGTGTCCCCCCTTCGTGTGTATTGATATTGTTCACATAGGCTTGGATATTCTCGGTGTATGAAGTATTATAAGTGAGCGCAACTTCAACCGGAATTCCTTCGCGCTCTCCCTCAAAATAGATCACGTCAGTGATCAATGGCTCTCGATTTCTGTCCAAGTATTGAGCAAACTCGCGTAAACCTCCTTCAGAGAAGAAGGTATTCGACAGATTTTGACCTTTTTCATCCTCTTCGCGCAGATCTGTAAGCGTTATGCGAATACCTTTATTTAAAAAGGCAAGTTCACGCATTCGAGCGGCAAGCGTATCGTAATTGTACTCTGTGCTCTCAAAGATCGATGCATCCGGCTTGAATGTCACCTCTGTGCCGGTTTCATTGGACTCTCCAACCACTTTAACATCAAAGAGCGGCTTTCCGATACTGTATTCCTGAACAAAAACCTTACCCTCTCTTTTAACAGTTGCCTTTAGATGCGTTGAAAGGGCGTTCACACAAGATACACCAACACCATGCAGTCCACCGGAAACTTTGTAGGTATCCTTGTCAAACTTACCTCCTGCATGCAAGACAGTCATAACAACCTCAAGAGCGGATTTTTTCTCCTTAGTGTGCATGGCCGTTGGAATACCACGACCGTTATCTTTGACCGTTATTGAATTATCCTCATTGATTGAAACGTAGATGGTATCACAGTAACCTGCAAGCGCTTCATCGATTGAATTGTCGACTACCTCGTATACCAAGTGATGTAGTCCTTTCACACCAACATCGCCAATGTACATGGCAGGTCGCTTGCGAACTGCTTCTAATCCTTCAAGTACCTGGATATTATCCGCTGAATAGTTATCTTTTTTTTGCTGGTCGCTCATATAAATTCCTATTGATCTAAGCTTTTTTAATGACCAACAAATTTAAGTAAAATTGACCTTAACTGTAGGAAAGCTCGCTCGTGACAGTTCGAACTTATCAACAAAATATCAACGGGAAATAGCGGGTATCAACCAGTGATCAATTGCCTTCGATCCAACTGATAATACTTTGATCATCAGGTAGGATCTTAGGGCTCACAACTCGGACAAGGAACCCCTCTTCGTCGATCAAGTACTTTTGAAAATTCCACTGCACCTGATTGTCCTCTAATCCGTTCTTTGATTTTTGAGTAAGGAATTCATACACTTCGTGCATATCGTCCCCTTTCACCGAGATCTTGGACATCATTGGGAAAGATACACCATAATTCTTTTCACAGAACTCCTGGATATCTCCGTCGGTCCAGGGTTCCTGGCCCATAAAATTGTTTGCAGGAAAACCAACAATAACAAATCCTTTTTCTTTGTACTTGTCATATACAGCTTGTAATTGCTTGTATTGTGGGGTTAATCCGCATTTAGAAGCAGTATTGACCACCATGATTTTTTTTCCTTTCAACGAAGAAAAAGAAAATTCTTTGCCCTCAATGTCTTTCACATTGAACTGATGAATAGAAGCACGATCAGCAGATGTGTCAGAATTGACAACAGAGGACATTTGTTCATCCTTAACAGAACCACATGAACCAGACATAACAGCGACCAAAACAGTAATAGAAAACAATAACTTCATAACGACAATTTAAACAATGTAACAATTATTAAGCAGAGGTGTTCAAAAAGCATGTGGTTTTTCGGAACATTTTTTGACAAAAACCGAATACATATTCGAATGAAGACAAAATTAAGGGTCATATTGTTCATATTTTCTACTGCTCAATGTATTGCGCAGGATCAACTTGTTGGCGTGTGGCAGGGACTTATTATCAAGGATGGAAGTACCGCAGATGCTGGTCAGATCATGTATGCTGAATTTACTGTTTCTGACGGATCGGTAACAGGACGATCCCGCAATGAACTCTACGACACCGACCAATATGCTGTTAAAAATCTTAAAGGTTCTGTTAAGTCGGGGAAGATCAATATTACGGAACTTGTTGTTGTCAAAAAGAAAAGTACCGGAAAAACAAGCTGGTGCAATCTCACGTACGAGCTAAAACTGAATGACAGTAGCGGTTATTTGTCCGGCAGATACTCCAGCACTGATTGCAAAAGAAACACAGGTCAGATCATTTTATTCAGATCGAATTTTCCTTTCGACGGAGGTGAGCAACAATCTCAATCCCACCTTTGGGTCAAGAATTTTGTCTACACGTTAAAAAAAGGTTATTCCGCACCGGCAATTCGCGAAAAAGAACGAAAAGAATTTCAGTTCGAACCGGTGTACTTCGATTATGATAAAGCTGAGCTCAAACCAGAATTCATTCCTTTCCTAACAAAAATGGCACGAGTTGTAGATGGTCATACCGATTTGCGGATCAAGGTTACCGGACATACAGATGGAGACGGTTCTGACGCTTACAACTTAGAACTCTCAAAAAGACGCGCTGAAACCCTCGTCAACTTCTTCGTCAGTCAGGGACTGAGTCCTGATCGAATTGTCATTGATTTCAAAGGAGAGAAAGAACCCGTAG
>JBKCAB010000359.1:0-2211 GCA_046307935.1 Bacteroidota bacterium
CGCCAATAATGTCGATACTGTCCATCGTGTACGTGAACCAACCATCGAGATCCACCAGTGGAATGATCTTGTGCTCGTAGCGACCACATGGTATGTTCACGAATTTACCTTTCCCGTCCTTATCCGTTAGTACCTCATGCCCGTTCACCTTGATCACGATATTCTCCAGCGGCACTTCATCGTTATCCATTACCTTGTTACCATTAAAATCAAGGAAAGCCAGAAAGTTCGCATTCACATACTGCACCTTACGGAACTTTTTAGGGATCGGTATACCGAACTGCTTGCGCAAGCCTATAGAGAGGTTGAAATTGTTGGTATAACTCATACGCTCCTCTGGCTCTGGAACAACAACATTTCCCTGGTACTGATAAAATTCTACGGCTCGTTCATTGTTGCGCGCATTCAAGCCATAGGAAACCAACAAATTGAAACGCCAACCATTCTTGGTGAAAAAGTAGATGTTTGGCGCTAAAAAAAGGTTGTTGGCATAAGTCTGGTTGTTCCAGCTGTGGTTGAGCGCCATCTCTCCAACGAAACGCGTCTCCTTAAAAACATATTGATAATTTATACTACTGAAGATATATTGAGGATATCTTGTACCGAAAGTGTTAAAATTACGGATGGCCGCAATGCCCATAGGACCGTACATGTATCGGACATTGGCAGATAAGGTGCGCCAGCCTACCATGGCAAAAGCATTGGCTGTAAACAACGGTTTATATTCGATCGTATCAGAGTAAACATTATAACCACCCATGAAATTGGCGGAAGCACGCAAGTTCTTTTCATAGTCATAGTGGGAAAAACCGATATTAAACCCGCCATGATCCAACTCACCGAAACCGTCATTCGTGTAGGTATAGAACAGACTTGGCAAAGAAAAGAAACGGTTTCCACGTGGAATGGAAAACTGAAGATTAACTGGAATTGTTGTCAACGTGTTAGTAGCGCCCGGGGATATAAACTCATTTTGCATGTAGGCACCACTTAATGTAACCCCATAACCAGATTTTGCAGTAAAAGATGTTGACGCTGATCCGAAGATCGAGTTGTTCAGCAGGTTATTGAATGGAGAAATAGCCGTATTACGACCAAATGAAAAGGATTGCCTCAACCTGTTTTGGAAAAACCCACCACCGTATGAAAGAAACCAATTGGTCGCAGTTGTTGGAGCAGCACCCGGCGTTGCTGTAAAAGATGCAATGGTTTGCCCAAGTCTTCCACTGATATCATGATTTTTCAGGAAGCGGAAACGAAAACCACCGAATACATTATTTTGAATACTGGTATTGAATTGTTCCTGACGTGTATAACCGGCAGATAGCATCAAACGGTCGCTTAATGTGCGATAGGATAGGCCTCCGCCAAAAGATTGCCCTTGAGAAGAGAGTAGGCCTGGTATTCGGGCATAAAAAGTAGAAACACTAACTGAAGGAACTATGCGATAGGTGCCTGAAATACCCGTTCCACCAGCTCCCGCAAAATTCATCATTTCTCCACGAAGACCGACTCCCTGACCAATGGTCATATCCCACTTGGGAGCATAATAACTTATGGTCCCCGCAAAGTTACGCAGTGTTTGCTGGCTGGGAGAATAGAAATTGAACCCATGCTGCAAGTTGGCTGATAAGAATGTTCCTTCTTTCAAGGCAGTATGCAACATAAAACTGTTCATCCAGATCGGTTGATAACCCAAAATATTGTACACATTGCTGTACCAGGTCAAAGGAATAACAGATGTACCATATGAATTCACCGAGTAACTATTCGAGAGCTTAATAAAATCCACAGCGCTGTTCAATTTAACCAGATCGGCATTGACAGAACGAGCCACATTACTTCCGGTGGACTTCGGTTGGACACCCCTGAAATAAATGGTATATTTTCTGGCATCATTGACAAAGGTTGGGCGGTAATTTTCAGTATCAATTCGCTTGAAATTGCGCTGTGGCTTTGATAAGTCCGCAAAGAAGGTGATGGTCGTATCACGATCTATTCCGATCAACAAGTCTAAAAAGCTTTTTTGTTTCGAACTATCTGTGGTGAGGGCTAAGCCTTGACCCAATACTTTCCATGAAAGGTTAACCTCCTGTGCTTCTTCTCCACGATTGCTGACATTGATACCCAGCGACGCTTCGTACTGGTCATTCAAGAAATAGATCCGGTTGCGGGGTAGCACAGTCATGCTCCAGTCCACACGCTTGGGCT
>JBKCAB010000360.1:0-634 GCA_046307935.1 Bacteroidota bacterium
TCCATATATCGCGTATTGATTTTGCCATTGAACGCGATGAAATGCTGCCTGAAGTCATTATCAACCCAATCACTGATGAAGAATCTCGGATCGGAAAGAATGTCGCTGAACTGGTCGAGGATGGAGCTACACTTCAAATGGGAATCGGTTCGATCCCAAACGCTGTTCTCTCCTTTCTAAGCGGTCATAAAGATCTGGGAATCCACTCTGAAATGTTTTCCGATGGCATTCTTCCGCTGGTTGAATCCGGTGTCATCAACAACAGAAAAAAGGCCAAACATGCGAATGATATAGTTGGAACATTCGCTCTTGGAACGAGAAAACTGTATGATTTCATGAATGATAATCCGATGGTTCAGATGCTTGCTGCAAGCTATGTCAATAGTGTAGAGGTGATAAGAAAAAATCCAAAAGTCACCGCCATCAACAGTGCAATTGAGGTCGATCTTTCCGGACAAGTCTGTGCTGATTCTATCGGAAGAAAAATTTATTCAGGTGTGGGCGGTCAGATGGATTTTATTCGCGGGGCTTCACTTTCTGAGGGAGGGAAACCTATCATCGCGCTCACTTCTCAAACATCGAGTGGTCTTTCGAAGATCGTACCAACACTAAAACTTGGCGCTGGTGTAGTAAC
>JBKCAB010000361.1:0-7251 GCA_046307935.1 Bacteroidota bacterium
ATCCGGATGGTAATCGTAGAGTCTGGGCACAAATGAACACAGCACGAATCCTTTTGTCTCGAAGGTTTGATGTATCGGAGGAGGCAAGTGAACTCGTCCGGTGATCGGTTCGAAATCATGAATGGAAAATGCGTAAGGATAATTGAATCCATCCCATCCGATCAGGTCAAAAGGATGATTCGCATATACATAATCGTAAATTACATCCTGTTTCTTGATTTTAATAAGAAAATCCCCGGTCTCGTCATGGGTCTCCAGTTCATGTGGCGGACGGATGTCACGCTCACAATAGGGCGAATGTTCCAGGAGCTGTCCGAACCAGTTTCGGTATCTTTTAGGAGTGTAAACCGGGCTGAATGATTGCACGATGAAAAGTTTGTTGTCGTCATCGTTAAAATGCAACTGGTAGATCATCCCTCGCGGGATCACAAGATAATCGCCATAGCTGAAGTCGATATTACCCAATTGTGTTTTTAGTTTTCCATCACCTTTGTGAATGAAAATGATTTCATCCGCATCCGCATTTTTATAGAAGTATTCCGTTACCGATCTTTTCGGAGCTGCCAGCTCAATGTAACAATCACCGTTGACGAGGATAGGGGTCCGACTGTCCAGATAATCATCCTTGGGATCCACCTTGTATCCCATAAAGGAACGCATGATCATATTCTTTTCTTGCGCAATTTCCGGAGCAACATTTTTTTGTCCAAGAATTTCTTTGACCACCGTTGGCGGTTTAAGGTGATAAAGCAAAGAAGACATGCCGTCAAAACCAATTGTTCCAAAGAGCTGTTCATGATACAAAAGTCCATTCGGTTGCCTGAATACCGTGTGGCGCTTGTGTGGGATCTTCCCCTGTTTGTGATAAAATGGCATAAAACGCTTAATTAATACTACTTTTCAACTGAATTTTCCGCTACGCTAATGCTTCTCTATTTAATCAGATGACATACCATCAAGGAGCAAATGATCCCGTTGAAATAGTAATCGGAAAATTATACAAATTAAAGAGGACCCGAAAATAAAAAAAATGATTCTTGTCATGTTTGGTTTATGAACAGATATTTTTCCAACGACTGTAGGAACGTTTCCTTCAAATCTTAACTTTGTAAGTATCCAAAATCGCGCTATGGGCAAAACGATCATTATTGGTGCATGCGGTCAGATCGGTACAGAACTGACGCTGGCGTTGCGCACTTTAAAAGGGAATGAGAATGTAATAGCCGCAGACCTCAGAGATAGTTGTCCTGAGATCCTTTCTGCTGGCCCATATGCCAAGCTAGACATTCTGGATCAAGTTGCAGTCAGGCAATTTATCATCAGTAATGGGATCAGGGAGGTTTATCTACTCGCAGCATTGCTCTCGGCCACAGCGGAGAAAAATCCTTCATTTGCCTGGAAACTGAACATGGAAGGGCTATTTACGGTACTTGATCTTGCCAAAGAGGGATTTCTCGATAAAATATTCTGGCCAAGCTCGATCGCTGTTTTTGGCCCTACAACGCCAAGGGTTAATACACCTCAGTTTACCGTTATGGAGCCAACGACCGTTTACGGGATCTCCAAACAGGCCGGCGAAAGGTGGTGTGAGTATTATTTCAATAAATACGGTGTGGACGTGCGAAGTATACGCTATCCCGGACTGATATCCTACAAAAGCTTACCGGGCGGAGGTACTACTGATTATGCTGTGGATATCTTTTATCATGCCGTACTTGGGAAGAAATATACGTGTTTCCTTCATGAAAATACCGGTCTACCAATGATGTTCATGGATGATGCCATTCGTGCAACGATCGAGCTGATGGAAGTCCCTGCTGAGAAAGTCCGTATTCGTTCTTCTTATAATCTTTCCGGTTGCAGTTTTACCCCATCTGAGATCACCAGGGAGATATGCAAGTACTTGCCTGATTTTAGGGTGGAATATGTCCCTGATTTCAGACAAGAAATAGCGGATAGTTGGCCGGATTCTATTGATGATTCTCAGGCGAGGTCAGATTGGGGATGGAAAGAGCAATTCGATCTTGGAGATATCGTGGATGCAATGTTGAAGCATGTCGATCCAAAGTTGGCTGCAGAATAGTTGGTATTGAAAAGTTCGATGTATACCATTGTTTATTAATCTTTAGCCGAATTTGGAAAATCAGTAGATGTTCTGTAAAAGAAAAATAGTACATTGCGAAAGAGTTACAATGAAGATCCAACTACTCAAGACATGAAGATCGGTATGCCGTTGTTTATGCTATTCTTTATGGTGTTCACACTGACGCCGTCAATTTCCTATGGAGGATACTCGCAAGACGATAAGATCAACAAAAAGGATTCACAGGGAAGAAAACAAGGTAAATGGATCTATTTTGGCAAAGATCGTCCACAAGAAGGTTACCCTGCTGATGGAAAGATCGAGGAAGGCCCCTATGTAGATGACAGGAAAGAAGGGTCATGGACGAAATACCATATGGATGGAGTTACTCCGAAGATAAAGGGTGAGTACCGCAATAATCGTCCGGAAGGCAGCTTTGTTAAGTATTATCCGAACGGAAAGCCAAGGGAGGTTGGAACCTTTGTGCGAAATCTTTACCAAGACTCGTTGCTGCGTTACCATGAGAACGGAAAGTTGGAATACGAAGCAAATTACAATGAGGGTGGCAAAGAGGAAGGAAAAGTACGCTATTATTACCCCAACGGACAATTGGAGTTTGAGTACACTTCCAACAACGGTAAACCAGCCGGAAAGGCAACGCGGTATTACGAGAATGGCGATGTGAAGGAGGTGATTTACTACGATACGGAAGGTCAAATTGCGAAAAGCGAACAGCGTGAAATGGTAAGTCCTGCCGTTACCGTCAAAGATCCCGGTATCTCAAAGGAGTCAGCTCCAAAGTTAAACGGTACGCCGCGCACGAAAGGAGCCAAGTTCCAGCCGAATGGCTACAATAAGGTGTACAATACCAACGACGAGATCTGGCAGGATGGCAACTTCAAGAATGGCCTGCTTTGGGACGGCAAGGTATATGAATATGACAAAGATGGGATCCTGCTGAAGGTCAGAGTTTTTAAGAATGGCGTTTACCATTCCGACGGACAGTTGTGATCACTGAAATGAATTTTACAAGGAGGGCTCTTACAGGGCCCTTTCTTTTTGTTCAGGCACATGATACATTTCCTATATTTACACCATATAAATTGACATGGCGAGTACGAGATCAAAAAAACAAAGGCTTCCTGACCTCTCCCTATCTCCTCGTGTGGATAAGGTAGGTGTTGAGGAACGTATTGCCCGTTTCCAGTCGAGAAGTATAAAGAATGAATCGAAAATGCAGGGACTGAAGCTGGTTCTGAATATGATCGATCTGACCACTCTCGAAGGCAAAGACACTCCCGGAAAGGTCAAACAAATGTGCTACAAGGCAAGGCATCTCCATGATCAGTGCCCCGGATTGCCAGCTGTTGCTGCTGTTTGTGTGTATCCGTCGATGGTTGGGATCGCAGCACGTGAGCTTCAGAACTCATCGGTCAACGTTGCATCGGTATCGACAGCATTTCCCAGCGGACAGGCTCCTCTGGACATTAAAATTAAGGATACCCGTTTTGCAGTTGAAGAAGGTGCCGATGAGATCGATATGGTCATTTCGAGAGGGAAATTCCTGCAGGGCGAGTATAACTATGTGTTTGATGAGATCGCTGCGATAAAAGATGTGTGCGGTAAAGCAAGATTAAAGGTCATTCTGGAAACAGGAGAGCTCGTTACCCTTGACAATGTTCGTAAAGCCAGTGATCTCGCTATCGCTGCCGGCGCCGATTTCATTAAAACCTCTACCGGAAAGATCCAGCCTGCCGCAACCATGCAGGTTACTTACACGATGCTGATGGCCATTAAGGATCATTTTGATAGAACAGGTCACATGGTTGGAATGAAGCCTGCCGGGGGAATATCTACTGCAAAAAGTGCCTTGCATTATCTGGTCATGGTGAAAGAGACTTTGGGTGATGCTTGGCTGAGTAATGAATGGTTTCGTTTTGGAGCGAGCAGTTTGGCCAACGATGTGCTCATGCAGATCGTGAAACAACAGACAGGAGTGTACCAATCTTCAGAATATTTTTCAATTGACTGATATGGCAAAGAAAAACACCAGTAAACCTTTGATAGGGTGGGAATATTCTCCTTCACCTGAGAGTAAATCCCATGTTAAACTCAAGAAACGCTATCAGCTGTATATCAATGGTGAATGGGTTAATCCTGCTGGAGAGCGGTATTTTCCATCTATCGATCCGTCAACTGAAGATGTAATCGCCGAAGTCGCCTACGCAGAAATTTCAGATGTTGATAAAGCCGTCAAAGCGGCGCGTAAAGCGTATGACGAAGTTTGGTCGAAAATGCCTGCAAGTGAACGTGGTAAATACCTTTACCGCATTGCTAGAATGATGCAAGAACGGGCACGTGAGCTGGCCGTGATAGAATCAATGGATGGAGGAAAGCCGATCAGGGAATCGCGTGACATCGATGTGCCTTTGGCTTGCAATCATTTCTTCTATTATGCCGGATGGGCCGATAAGCTGGACTATGCATTTCCCAATAGAAAAGTAAGTTCGATCGGAGTGGCAGGACAGATCATTCCATGGAACTTTCCACTTCTCATGGCAGCGTGGAAGATCGCTCCTGCGTTGGCAGCCGGGAATACGGTTGTTCTTAAACCGGCCGAAACCACCTCGCTGACTGCATTAAAGCTTGCAGAGATCATACACGAAAGTGGATTGCCGGCCGGGGTGGTCAATATTGTGACAGGTTTCGGTGATACCGGAGCAGCTATTGTCAATCATACGGAGGTCAATAAAGTAGCCTTTACAGGATCTACTGAAGTTGGAAAGATCATACAGCGCTCTCTCGCCGGTACAAATAAAAAATTGACATTGGAGTTGGGCGGTAAAAGTGCCAATATCCTATTTGAAGACGCGCCCATTGATCAAGCAGTTGAAGGTATAGTCAATGGGATCTTTTTCAATCAAGGCCATGTTTGTTGTGCAGGATCCCGATTATTCGTTCAAGAGTCTGTTGCCGAAGAGGTCGTCAGGAAATTGAAACACCGCATGGCATCACTACAAGTGGGTGACCCATTGGATAAGAATACCGATATCGGAGCGATCAATTCCAAAGCCCAACTTGACGTCATCAATAAATACATACAGATAGGTAAAGACCAAGGAGCCGAGATATATCAGTCGGCCTGTTCGCTGCCAAAGAAAGGTTTCTTTTGCGCACCAACGCTCTTTACAAATGTCGCACAGTCCAGTACCATCGCGCAGGAGGAAATCTTTGGACCTGTTTTGACGATACAGACCTTTAGGACAGTTGATGAAGTCCTGCAGAAGGCGAATAACACGCCATATGGTCTCGCCGCTGGCGTATGGACGGATAAAGGATCACGGATCTTCAATCTTACCACCAAACTGAGAGCAGGGGTGGTTTGGGCGAATACCTATAATAAGTTCGATCCTGCTTCACCGTTCGGCGGGTACAAGGAAAGTGGTTTTGGAAGAGAGGGAGGTTTACACGGACTGGAAGCATACGTTAAATTAAGTTGAAAATGGCACGCTTGGAAGTACTGAAAACATACAAGATCTATATCGGAGGACAATTCCCACGAACTGAGTCGGGCAGATATTACAGTTTGGAGAATTCGAAAGGGCTTGTTTTGGGCAATGTCTGCTTATCCTCAAAGAAGGATGTCAGAAATGCTATCGTAGCAGCAAGGAAAGCTTTTGGAGGCTGGTCCGAACGCGCTGCATTTAACCGTTCCCAGATCTTGTATAGAATGGCTGAAATGCTTGAAGGAAGAAAGTCGCAGTTCATTACTGAACTTATAGCTCAGGGAAGCACTCAATCAAAGGCGGAAGCAGAGATCGATCTGGCGATTGACAGAACGGTGTATTACGCAGGGTGGTGCGATAAATACCAGCAGATTCTGAGTGCAGTGAATCCAGTTTCCAGCTCACATTTCAATTTTTCAGTTGCAGAACCAACCGGGGTTGTTGGAATAATTGCTCCTGAGGATACTTCACTGATTGGTCTGGTCTCTTTGATGCTTCCCGTAATTGCCGGAGGTAATACTTGTGTGGTCTTGGCATCCCATTCAAAGCCACTTTGCAGCGTTACGCTGGGAGAGGTTATCCACTCATCTGATGTGCCGCCAGGGGTAGTGAACATACTCACCGGAAAACAAGAAGAAATGATCCCAACGTTGACTACACACATGGATGTCAATGCGATCACGAGTGCTTCGAATGATGCGGCTATTGTCAAGTCCATTCAGGAAAATGCGGTACATAACGTCAAACGAAGCACCAACTACAGCGATGATTGGCGAAAGTCTGATTCCCAGGGACTCCACTTTATCGCTCATGTACAGGAGATCAAAACCACATGGCATCCGATCGAAAACATCGGTGGTGCAACCAGCGCGTACTAGTTATTGCTCAGGCTGAGGAACGTTGCTATTGTATATTCGAACATCACGCTGAGGGTAGGGTATGTTAATTCGATACTCACGGAATAACCTGTCGATCTCAAATCGGATTTCAGATTTATAGTTCTGGATATCCCAGCTTTGATCGGCCCAAAATACGAGTTCCATATCTAAACCACTTTCCCCGAAATCAGACAGGCGTACATCAACGGGTTCTGTCTTTTTTACTTTGGGGTGACTGAGAGCTGCCTGTTTTAACAAACGGGTAACTAATTCTGTATTTGTACCATACGCAACTGTAACCGGCACTTTGAACCGCGATAGATTCGTGCCGTGTGACCAGTTCTCAACATAATCCTGTGTCAGCTTGGTGTTCGGAATGATCAGTACGTTTCCGTCTCGTGTCTCAATGTGTGTAGTTCTGACATTGATCTTCAGGATTTTTGCTGTGATCGCCTCAGTTTTTCCGCCACTGGAGATTTGAACAACATCGCTCACTTTTACATTTCCTTCGATCAGGAGAACAATGCCGGCGATCATGTCCTTGAATACATCCTGAAGTCCTAGACCAAGTCCAACGAAAAGTCCAACTGAACTCGTGATCACAATAGTGAGATCGATTTCAAGTGCCTTCAAGCTGACGATGATCGCTACAACGTAGATCACATATTTTGCGATCTGAACATAGATGTATTCTGTTCCCGGATCGAAATCCGTTCTGTCTCTGAATTTCCGCGAGATATATAATTTGAATAGGTTCAGGGCAACTTTCGCCATGAAGAAAATG
>JBKCAB010000362.1:0-607 GCA_046307935.1 Bacteroidota bacterium
CCGCACAGGTATGTTTGTGATCTCTGGAAGCGCTGCCGATGCTGTGAGCTATGAAGCAAGCCGATACGGACAGGGTCTTTTGACCTATTCGATCCTTCAGGCCATGAAAGGAGCGGCACTTCGCGACGGACAATTCTTCGACGTCAATACGATCCTGAATTATTCAAGAGAAAACGTTCCAAAATTGGCAGCCGGCATCGGTGGAATCCAGACACCGCAATTGCTCATTCCCAAAGGAGGAAGCTTTGATATTGGTCAGGTAGATGAAGCCGCAAAAGCGCAGATCCCCTTGAATAATGTGAAGCCGGTGTTTGTGAGAACTTCGTTCATGGATAAGGAAGATGCATCAGATATTCTTGGATTAAGTAAATTAATCGACGATCACCTCAACCAATTTGCCATTCGAGGATCAGATGGGAGGATAGTCTTTTTAGATACCAGAGAATTTCCGGAGTCCTATAGATTAAGTGGATTCTATACCCAATCCAACGGCACCATCACCCTCAAGCTAAAGATCAAAGGTCCAAAGGAAAGCGAACACACCCTGACTGCGAAGACTAAGGAAGAGCTGGTGGAGCAGGTGCTGGAGATCGTGGAGGGGTTGGAG
>JBKCAB010000363.1:0-7626 GCA_046307935.1 Bacteroidota bacterium
TCCTGTCCACTCGTTTATACTCTCTACTCACGCCATTGGCCTAGATAATGTAGCTCATTTTTATGAAGTCAGTTTCACGGATGAAGAAGGAATGATCCTTTCAGCTTTCAATGAGCAAATTGATCTTCCATCCGACATTCGTCCCTATACAGTAGCGGCTGACGCTGAATTAACGAATATGCTGATCTCAACGAGAACACATGAAGGAATAACTGTAACTTCAAGTGGTTTTTACGGTCCTCAAGGCAGACAACTGCGTCTTCAGGCATACACCGCCGGGCTGAATGAGCAATTGACCAAATTCCGTTCGGGGGATCATGTAATTACCAATTTTGAAATGGAAAGCTCCGCGTTATTCGCCCTGGGAAGATCCCTAGGACACCGCTGTGCAACCATTTGCCTAGGTGTTGCGAACCGACCGAACCAGGAATTTTCTAAAGGATATTCCTCGGAGATGTTGAGCTTGATACAGTATGTATTGGATCGGGTTTAGTTCTTCGTCGGACGATAGATTTTGTAAGTACCTTTAATGATCGTACTGAATTTCATTGGACTGGGGGCGACTTTTTTCCCATAGACTGCAGTATTCTGGTGAAGCAGAACAATTTCATCAGCTGATTTCACTTCATAGATTATCGCGGTATGGTGAGTCATTATTTCCGTATATGTTGATGTGCCACGCTTATATTTCAACTTGACGTTCTTGAATTGGATTATATCTCCCGGCATAATGCATTCATTGGGTGCTAATAAACGACCAAATTCGTACAATCCATCCCAATCAGCTCCCACTTCATCGAGAGCATATTTTGCCAGATCCCAGCACTCGCCACGGAGCACCTTCTTCCCTATTTTAGCACTTACAAGGTTTATTATCTGTTGATTGGTCGCATTAACTGAATCACATTGTGCCCTGCTATTAAAGCCGATCAAGATCAACAATAAAAAAACGGTAAGTCGCATATCAAAATAACGCAGCAAGACACAATTCATTACACTTTAGCAGCGGTCAAAATACGATTTGCTTTGGCGGGATCGAATTTGAGGATGGATTCAGAAAAAAGTGAGTCCTCGTCGAGCTGGTATTTAACCGTGGCAGAAAAGTGAACTGCTGCAGGTTGGACCTCCTTGACAATGCGGTTAATGTTGCCGGCATTCACGCCGCCTCCCGCCATGATCTGAAGTTGGGACCCGGCATGTGCCACCATTTGTTTTAGAATGGGAAAGCCGACATCAACACTGCTGGACATTCCAGAGGAAAGAACACGTGTGACACCACTTTCTATGAGGAGATCAACAGATTTTCTCCAATCAATTGCATCGTCAAAGGCCCTGTGAAAAGTTACTTCCATTTCTCCGGAAAGATCTACCATCTTTCTAAGGATTTCGGCATCAATCTCTCCTGTTTCTGTCAGCGCACCTACTACCACTCCTTTTACTCCGAGTCGCTTGCAGTTGATGATCTCCCGATAAATGATCTCAATATCATCTTCACTGTAAAAGAATCCACCCGGGCGTGGGCGGATCAGGACATGCGTTTCGATACCGAAAGCCAACGCATACTCGATCATTCCCGCAGATGGCGTAAGACCGCCCTGCTCCAGGGCCTGACAGAGCTCAATCCGGTCGAAACCTAGCTCACCGGCCATTTTAACGGCCTCCATTGAAGCGGCACACAGTTCGAATTTCATTACTTGGTAAAGATCATTAGCTCATCCATGAAAGTCCATGCAACATTCCCGGCTCCGGGCATACCTTCAGGTATTTGATCGTAGGTAGTTATCAGGATCTTAACATATCTCCCCTTCTTATTCAGTGAAGACCGATACAACAGAAATTTGCCTTTTTCCGGGTTTTGATCAGTTTCAATGCGGGCAGACTTTAGATACTTCCATTTCTTGCCATTCGCTGAAACAGAATAGCGAATGAGGGCAGGAAGATGTATCCAGGAACCATGGTCCTCCAAAAAATTCAGCTCGATATCTGTCAATGATTTCTTTTCTCCCAGATCAACGATCAGTTCTATCTCCTGATCATTGAAGCCCACCCATTCATTTCCTTTCCAGGGTTTTACACCTACAATTCCATCTACCAATGTGAGTGTTCCTCCGCTGTTGTAACGTTCAGCAGGTGGAGTTACATATTCCACATCAAGTCCGATCGATGGGTGCGCCTTGAACTTGAAAACGGAAGCTTCTGCCGAAAATCCTGAGCTTACCCTGAATGTGTAATCCACAACTTTGTTCTGAGTGCGCTCAAAGTTCATGGTGTCTTTTTCACTCATCACCTGGCCGCCGCCCATTGTTCCCGGAGCTTCACTGGATTTGGTAAACACGTCAAAATGATAGGCTTCCGCTGAACCTTTAAAATGGAGTTTCACTCCTTCCCTGCTTTTCTTTAACTGTAGCTCAGGATAGAACAACGCTCTCGAGTAGTTCACCTGCAAACGATCGAGAAATCCAAGCTGGTAATCAACAAGACTTTTTTTAAACAGCTCATAATCCGGTTTCTCCATACACCACAGCGCTTGTGACAGCGCCAAGGCTCTTGGATAAGCCATGTATTCCAGCTTTTTCATGTCCGGTATGTACTCCGTCCACAAATTCGCCTGGCCTCCCAATACGTATGCAGCTTCATCTGCTGACATTTGCGGAGCTATCGGGTTGAACTGATAAACCTTTTCTAATGGCGTAAATCCGCCAATTGCAAGTGGTTCCGATGGATTCTTACTTTGGTAATGATCGAAATAACAATGTGATCCCGGGCTCATGACAACATAGTGTCCCAAGCTTGCTGCTTCGATGCCGCCTTCAAATCCTCGCCAGGACATAACAGTTGCATTAGGAGAAAGACCACCTTCTAGGATCTCGTCCCAACCGATCAGCTTTCGACCTCTGGCGGTAAGGTAGCTGTCCATTTGCTGGATAAAATAGCTCTGCAGCTCGTGTTCGTCCTTTAGTCCGTTTTCCTTGATAACCTTCTGACAGGCAGCACATTTCTTCCATCGGGTTTTGGGCGCCTCATCTCCACCTATGTGAATGTATTCCGAAGGAAAGAGCTCAAGCACTTCATCAAGTACATCTTTCAGAAAATCGATCGATTCTTTCTTTGAGCAGAATATATCATCAAAGACGCCCCACAATCCTTCGACTCCCTGATGTTTCCCGGTACAGGACAGCTCGGGATAAGCGGCGAGTGCTGCTCTACTGTGTCCGGGCATTTCGATCTCCGGCACCACAGTAATGTATCTTTTCCCAGCATACCGAACGATCTCCCTGATCTCATCCTGTGTATAGTAACCACCGTACTTTTTTACCTCGTATTTTCTTGGAGAGTCTGTATAGTGTCCAATCACCGTACTATCACGCCATGCTCCGATTTCGGTGAGTTTAGGATATTTTCTGATCTCGATCCTCCAACCCTGATCATCCGTAAGGTGCCAGTGAAACGTATTGAATTTATAATAGGCCATCAGGTCGATGTACCGTTTCACTTCTTCTACTGAAAAGAAGTGTCTGCTCACATCCAGATGCAATCCTCTCCACTCGAATTTAGGCTGATCCTGAATGAATCCCTTTTTAACATAATATCCGCCATCCTGTTCTTGCAGAAGTTGGATCAAAGAACTCACTGCATAAAAACAAGAAGCATCAGAACTGTAATTTATTTGGATCCGATCGGCAATATTTATACTGTAATGATCCTTTGGAACGTTGATCAGCGGACGGAATACAACATGGCGTCCGGCGGAGGAATAAACTACACGAAGTTTGAATAATCTTGGGAACAACTGAGCAATATAATCCTTTATGTCGTCCGGAAGAAATTTTGGATCAATGGAGATCTCTTCTGCAATGTTCACACTCCCCTCGCTTTCCTGATAAACCGAAGGCGTCGGAATGATCGGGCATTGCGCATGGACACTTATTAGTCCAAGTAAAACCAATAAAGTAGCAATCAGTCTGTTCATGGATCCAAGATAGGTATATTCTCCATGTTAAATCCTGTCATTGAAAATGAGAAGAGAAACCGATCACATATTCCGTCTGTACTGCCCTCCTACTTCAAACAATGCCGATGTGATCTGTCCAAGAGAGGCATACTTACAGGTCTCCATGAGCTGCTCGAACATATTACGGTTTTGGATCGCTGCGTCCTGCACTTTGCCGATTCCCTCAGTGGCCTTCTCTGCATTGGCCCTATGCAGGTTATTCAGCATGTGGATCTGGTACTGCTTTTCCGCTTCTGTTGCACGAATAACTTCCTTTGGAAGGACGGTTGGAGAACCTTTTGAGCTGAGGAAGGTGTTCACCCCAATGATCGGGAACTCTCCGGTATGCTTCAATGTTTCGTAATACAATGATTCTTCCTGGATCTTGGAACGCTGATACATGGTTTCCATCGCTCCCAGCACACCGCCGCGCTCCGTGATACGGTCGAACTCGAGCAACACTGCCTCTTCAACCAGGTCAGTCAATTCTTCAATGATGAAGGATCCCTGAAGCGGATTCTCATTTTTAGCAAGTCCAAGCTCGCGGTTGATGATCAACTGGATCGCCATTGCTCGACGAACGGACTCCTCTGTTGGAGTAGTGATCGCTTCATCGTAGGCATTGGTATGCAATGAATTACAATTGTCGTAGATCGCGTAGAGCGCCTGCAATGTCGTTCGGATATCGTTGAAATCGATCTCCTGAGCGTGCAGGGAACGACCGGATGTTTGGATGTGGTACTTGAGCATTTGTGCCCGCGAATTTGCCCCGTATTTCTTAGCCAGTGCTTTCGCCCAAATGCGACGAGCCACTCTTCCGATCACCGCGTATTCCGGATCTATACCGTTCGAAAAGAAGAACGAAAGATTCGGACCGAAGTCATTGATATCCATTCCTCTGCTCATGTAATACTCTACATAGGTAAAGCCATTGGCCAGCGTAAACGCCACCTGTGTGATCGGATTCGCTCCTGCTTCTGCAATGTGGTATCCAGAGATGGAAACAGAATAGAAGTTACGTACTCCTTTATCAATAAAGTATTGCTGCACATCACCCATCAAACGTAGAGCGAATTCAGTGGAGAAGATACACGTGTTTTGAGCCTGATCCTCTTTCAGGATATCTGCCTGTACGGTTCCGCGCACTTGTGTAAGCGTTTCCGCTTTGATCTTTTCGTACACATCTTTTGGAAGCACCTGGTCACCGGTGACACCAAGCAGCATGAGTCCAAGACCATCGTTACCTTCCGGTAATTCACCCTGATAACGAGGTCGCTCAACACCTTTACTCTTGTAAATGGCCTCGATCTTTGCTTCAACTTCAGCTTCTAATCCGTTGGCTTTGATGTATTTCTCACAGTTCTGGTCGATCGCGGCATTCATAAAGAATCCAAGCAGCATTGGTGCCGGACCATTGATCGTCATGGAAACTGAAGTGGCAGGATGTGAGAGGTCAAAACCGGAATACAGCTTCTTTGCGTCATCCAGACAACAGATCGATACACCCGAGTTTCCGATCTTTCCATAGATGTCCGGACGAAGATCCGGATCGTTTCCGTAAAGGGTTACCGAGTCGAAAGCTGTGGACAGTCGCTTTGCCGGCATTCCCAGCGAAACATAGTGGAAACGCTTGTTCGTTCTTTCCGGCCCACCTTCACCGGCAAACATGCGGGTAGGGTCCTCTCCTTCCCTTTTGAACGGGAATAATCCAGAGGTATAGGGGAATTCACCCGGTACATTTTCCTGAAGTGACCAACGGAGGATATCTCCCCAGCCTTTGTATTTCGGAGTAGCCACTTTTGGAATATCCAAGTGCGACAATGACTCAGAGTGTGTTTTTATCGAAAGCACCTTGTCGCGCACTTTGAACTGGAACTCGTGGTTCTTGTAGAGTCCACGCTTGATTTCCCATTTTTCAAGGATATCCCAATTCTTCGGATCAAAGTTCAATTTTATCTTTTCAAAAGTTTCCTGTAGTCCTTTGATCAGCCTGTCTTTATCTTCAATGGTCGAATTCTTCAAGGTTTCGATGGAAGACTGCAAACCATAGAGCTGGTCTGCTACTTTCACTTGCTCATCCACCCACTTGTCGTAGGCCCGGTTATTTTCAGAGATCTCCGACAAATAGCGCGTTCTGTCCGGTGGGATAACGAAGATCTTTTCAGACATTTCACGTGTGATCTCGAACGTTGACTTCAGATCTGCACCCGTTCTTTCAACAACCTTGTCCATGATCACCTTATACAGTGAATTCATTCCCGGGTCATTGAACTGTGACGCGATCGTACCATACACTGGCATGCTGTCCACGTCCTCATCCCACAACTGGTGGTTGCGCTGGTATTGCTTTCTTACGTCTCTTAATGCATCCAGAGCACCACGTTTGTCGAATTTGTTCAGTGCGATCACATCAGCAAAATCAAGCATATCGATCTTTTCGAGCTGAGTTGCGGCACCGTATTCAGGTGTCATCACGTAAAGTGACACATCGGAGTGGTCAAGGATCTCTGTATCCGACTGACCAATACCGGAGGTTTCCAGAATGATCAGGTCAAAATCAGCAACCTTTAGGATATTGATGGCTTCGGAGACGTGCTTCGACAAGGCCAGATTCGACTGACGTGTGGCCAGCGAACGCATATACACACGCTCGTTGCGGATGGAGTTCATCCGGATCCGGTCCCCCAATAAGGCCCCTCCTGTTTTTCTCTTCGAAGGGTCTACTGAAACAACAGCGATACGCTTATCTTTGAAATCGATGAGAAAACGGCGAACTAATTCATCCACAAGGGATGATTTACCTGCACCACCGGTCCCTGTAATTCCAAGAACAGGAACTTTACTGATCGCTGCCTGATCTGCTACTTTCTTTAACTCTGTAGCACTTTCCTCCGGATAGTTTTCCGCGGCGGAAATGGTATGTGCAATGGCAGGTATATTTTTCGACTTAAGCCCATTCAGCTCAACTTTCACATCCTTTCCAAGCGGGAAATCACACTTCTGTACAAGATCATTGATCATTCCTTGCAATCCCATTGAACGCCCGTCATCCGGATGGTAGATCCTTGTGATTCCATAGGCATGCAGCTCTTCTATTTCGGAAGGAAGAATGGTTCCTCCCCCTCCACCAAAGATCTTGATGTGCGGAGCTCCCTTTTCCTTTAACAGATCGTACATGTACTTGAAGTACTCCATATGTCCTCCCTGATAGGAGGTCATGGCGATCGCCTGAACATCTTCCTGGATCGCACAGTTGACCACCTCCTCAACCGAACGATCGTGTCCGAGGTGTATCACTTCGCATCCGGTTGACTGGATGATCCTTCTCATGATGTTGATCGCAGCATCGTGTCCATCGAAAAGAGACGCTGCCGTCACAATACGTACTTTATTCACAGGCTTATACGGTTCCACTTTTTCCATCCTAAAGAGATCTATTTTTAAGGCGCAGTAAATGTACTAAATGTGCCGGATTTAGGCACTTGGAAATAGACAAGAATCTAAGACCTTAAATTCACTTTTAATGATTGAGATCTTTCGTTTGCAAATGATAAAGCGGATATTCCATAAGTCCTTTTAGTGTATTTAGCTGTCTATTATGAATGTATATGTGTACATTTATTAGGCCTATAAAC
>JBKCAB010000364.1:0-3402 GCA_046307935.1 Bacteroidota bacterium
GGCCATTGTCACCCAAAGATCATAGGGGCATTGACGGATCAGGCACATCGTCTGACATTGACTTCGCGGGCCTTTTATAATGATTCATTGGGAGTATATGAAAAGTTCATTACGGAATATTTTGGCTACGACAAGGTGCTGCCAATGAATACAGGAGCAGAAGCCGTTGAAACAGCGATAAAACTTTGCAGGAAATGGGCCTATGAAAAGAAGGGAGTCCATAAAAACGAAGCAAAGATCATTGTATGTGGCGGGAACTTTCACGGCCGAACTACGACGATCGTTTCTTTTTCAAATGATCCTGATGCCGCTACCAATTTCGGTCCTTTTACGCCTGGATTCATTCGTGTTCCTTACAACGATTTGTCGGCCTTGGAACAAGCATTACAACAAGAAAACGTTGCGGGTTTTTTAGTCGAACCCATTCAGGGGGAAGCTGGTGTTTATGTCCCTGATGCGGATTACCTTATAAGAGCTCATGCCTTGTGCAAAGCCCAAAACATTTTATTTATCGCTGATGAGGTTCAAACAGGTATTGCTCGTACGGGAAGTGCATTGGCCATGTGTGGAAATTGTACATGCGAAAAAGCGTGTGAGCGTCAACAGGCGACCTACCGAAAACCGGACATCCTCATTTTGGGTAAGGCCCTATCAGGTGGAGTTTACCCTGTTTCTGCGGTTTTAGCGGATGATGAAGTCATGATGGTGATTAAACCGGGTCAGCATGGTTCCACTTTTGGAGGAAATCCCATTGCTGCGCGTGTAGCGGTTGCAGCGTTGGAAGTTGTCGAAGAGGAACGTTTAGTACAGAACGCCAGGAAATTAGGTGAACTGTTTCGACAAGAGATGCAACGGATCGTCGATAATTCTGACCTTATTACACTTGTTCGGGGCAAAGGACTGCTCAATGCAATTGTCATCAATGATTCACCTGATAGTTCAACAGCATGGGATCTTTGTGTCAAACTGAAGGAAAATGGACTTTTGGCGAAACCAACACACGGTAACATCATACGTTTTGCTCCGCCGTTAGTGATGACGGAAGATCAGCTCAAAGATTGCATAGCAATCATCGAAAGAACGATCTTTGCTTTCGAAAAGAATAAGTAAGCCAAAAAAAAATCAAATTGTTCGAAAAGTAGGATAGCTTCATATGCTGCCTATTTCAGTTGGACCTTCCAGCTCGCTGAGCAGTTTTAGCATGCGTTCCACGGTTTCGGGAATATCAGGTTCAAGTCCATTTTCGGTCAGCTCATTCATGACTTCGATCTCCCCGGTGATCTGAACGATCAGGGATTTGATCGTCATGAAACTTTCGGGAAAAGCATGCTCGGACAATGACAACAGCTGTCCACATTTGCGTCGTATATCCTTTATCGGCTCCAGCCTGTTTCCCGAAGGACGGACAGCCAGCTCATGACAAGCCATGCGGATCCCGTCGATCAGTGTACCGGCTCTGCGGATGTCACCTTTGCGGCTATCGTTCGTATTGGACATTTGTCCTGCGAAAGTAGAAGAATCAAGGCATTAGTTGAACGTCTGAAATGAAATTCTTTTAAACAGCTCGTCAAGAAAGTGGATACCCTCGTTCTGAGTGCCCTAATTACTATATTTGTCTACTAAAACAGAAGAAATTGGCAACAAAGATCAAGTTTGGGACGGATGGCTGGAGAGCTATTATCGCGGAAGATTTTACAACGGAGAATGTGGCAAGAGTCGCTTTTGCAACCGGAGAATGGTTGAAAAAGAACTACGAAAAACCAGCTGTTGTTATCGGGCATGACTGCCGTTTTGCAGGAGAGCTGTTCATGGAAACTGCGGTAAAGGTATTCCTGAGTCAGGGTATCCATGTCCGCATGTCCCGTGGATTTGTTTCAACCCCTATGATCTCGCTGGCTGCCAATCAGTTTAATTGTCCAATCGGAGTAATTCTGACAGCCAGCCATAACCCGCCATCATACAATGGGTTCAAGCTTAAAGCCTACTTCGGTGGACCGCTTGCGCCCTGGCATGTTCAGGAAGTAGAAGACATCATTCCTGATGCATGCCCGATCGATATCAGTAACGTTTCCATTGACGGAGCTATAGCTGCCGGACTTTGTGAAGTGGTCGACCTTGAGACACGGTATGTAGAACATGTGAAGAAGAATTTCGACATTGAAGCGATTATTAACTCAGATTTGAAGTTGGTGTATGATGCCATGTACGGTGCCGGACAGAATGTACTGAAGCGTATTTTGCCTGAAACACAATTTTTACATTGCGACCACAATCCTTCATTCCGAGGGCAGGCACCGGAACCCATAGCAAAGAACCTCAAGGAGCTGGAGGCTTACTTGAAAGAAAAAGGTGATGTTGACTGTGCGCTGGCAACAGACGGAGATGCAGATCGTATCGGACTTTATAATGGAAAGGGTGAGTTCATCGATTCACACCACATCATTCTCCTTTTGATCCACTACCTGGTTAAATATAAAGGAATGACAGGTAAGGTCGTTATTGCTTTCTCAGTAACTCCAAGGGTAGAACGCATGTGCAAACATTACGGGCTGGAGGTCCAGACCACTAAGATCGGTTTCAAGGAGATCGCTTCCATCATGGTTGAAGAGGATGTATTGCTCGGTGGTGAGGAATCTGGTGGTATTGCTGTAAAAGGTCACATTCCTGAGCGCGACGGTATCTGGATGGGACTGATCATTTGGGAGTTTATGGCAAAATCAGGTAAATCGCTGGATGAGCTGATCGAGGAGGTGTATGCGATCGTTGGCGAGTTCAAGTTCGAACGAAACGACTTACATATTACTGAAGACCTTAAGCAGCGCATAATCGCAAACTGTAAGGCGGATAATTATAAGTCCTTCGGACCATATACTGTGAAGGAATTGAAAACGATCGACGGATTCAAGTACTTTTTCGATGATGAACGCTGGGTAATGATCCGTCCATCGGGAACTGAACCTGTGTTGAGAACCTATGCCGAGGCACCAACCCTCGACGAGGTAAGGATCATCCTGAAGGCTACAGAAGATACAATATGTAATTAACTGCCCTTTGAAGAAGAATAGTTTAGGCCCTGGTTTCGATCAGGGCTTAATTATTTTATATTGTTATGTTTTTCATATAAAACATAAATAAAAATTAATGAGATGTAGATCATAGTTTTGTTTTTAAATCTGAAACTATGACAAAACGAATCACAATTGCCAAGGGAGATGGGATCGGTCCGGAGATCATGGACGCAACACTGAATATCCTGAAAGCAGCCGGCGCTGAACTAGAGTACGAAGAGATCGAGATCGGTGAAAAAGTTTATCTGTCCGGCAATACCTCTGGAATTTCAAATGATGCTTGGGAGAGTATCCGAAGAAATAAGATTTTACTGAAGGCGCCAATAACGACTCC
>JBKCAB010000365.1:0-4108 GCA_046307935.1 Bacteroidota bacterium
GTGGATGATGTGCATGGATGGAATTTCCTTGGCAATGCCAAAGGCGAGAACATGAACGAGGCCAACCTGGAGAAGACACGTATTTACAGGAAGCTTTCTGAAAAGTATGAAAAGATCGATCCTGAAACCCTTTCCAAGGATGAGCAATCTGAGTACGAACTTTACCAAAAAGTAAAGTCAGAGGTTGAGTCGGAAATTGAAATGTACAGTTCCTACAAATCACAGCTTGAAATGATGCCGTCGTTCCTTCAGCAGATCCCCACTATGGTAGGTTCGATGATCGGAAAGATGGATTACACACTTAAGGATCTTGAAAAGTGGAAACCAGAGTCGGAGGATCAGCAGCAGATCAAGCAGGTTGCACGGATGATACTTACAGGAGAATTATCCATAGAGGTCATCAACGATCAGCTCAAACAGATCAATCAGATGCTCGACTATAATTTGAATGTTTCGTTCATGGACCGCGAGATTGTGGGTGATGATCCGGATGATTTCAGTGATCGTAACTATGGGAATCCCGACGTGGAAGGACCGGATGCACTTCACGGTACACACGTTGGTGGTATCATCGGTGCTGTAAGGGGAAATGGTAAGGGCGGTGATGGCGTTGCAGAGAATGTGCAGCTGATGTCTTTAAGAGCAGTTCCGGGTGGAGATGAATACGACAAGGACATTGCTTTAGCGATCCGCTATGCGGTCGATAATGGCGCTCAAGTCATTAACATGTCTTTTGGTAAGGCGTATTCACCCCATCAAAAAGAGGTTTATGAAGCGTTTGCCTATGCAGATTCTAAAGGTGTTCTATTGGTTCATGCTGCAGGTAATGATGGCGCCGATGTGGATGTTGCACCCAATTATCCAACCTCCATGTACTCTTTTCAGACTGAACCATTCAAGCATTTTCTAACCATTGGCGCTTCCACGCGCTACGGAAAGGGTGGTTTAGCAGCTGATTTTTCAAATTTCGGACAAACGAAAGTGGATGTTTTTGCTCCGGGTTTCGAAATTTACAATACAGTTCCACAAAGTGCCTATCAAAAATTACAGGGAACGTCCATGGCTGCTCCGATGGTTTCCGGTGTTGCTGCGCTTCTAAAGTCCTATTTTCCAACGTTGACAATGAAGCAGATCAAAGACGTAATGCTTCAATCCTCAGTATCATACAAGGGGAAGAAACACAGAAAACCCGGATCAGGTGAAATGATCGATTTTGGTACCCTTTCGGCATCAGGAGGTATTATCAATGTCAGTCAGGCGGTTAAACGCTGTATTCTCTTGGAACAGAATAAAAACTAAAATTTATAAATCAAGGCTGTCTTCGATGACAGCTTTTTTTTTGCACAATGAAAAGAATTCTGATCCTTGTATTTATTTCGGTTGCAACCGCATCCTTTGCGCAGACACCGTCAAGTTTGGATACGTTCATGGAGCAATGGCATCTAGCGGCATCCAAAGCAGATTATTCAGCTTATTTCGGGGCAATGGCAGAAAATTTTGTCTTTCTCGGAACCGCGCCCGGTGAACGTTGGAACAAGCAACAGTTTTCCGCATTTTCAAAACCTTACTTCGATAAAGGCAAAGCATGGGATTTTAAAGCGTCAAACCGAACATGGGACTTTTCACCAAATGGAAAAGTAGCTTGGTTTGATGAAGAACTTGATACCTGGATGCGCGGTTGCCGTGGTTCGGGTGTACTCGTCAAAAAAAGAGGCCAGTGGAAACTCGTTCAGTATAATCTTACAGTGCTGATCGAAAATGAAAAGATAAAACCTTTCATTGAATTAAGGGATCAGCCGAATTAACAAAACAGTTTATCCGTTTCCTTTAGCGTGATCGGCAAGGAATTGCTGCAGCCCCAGATCAGTGAGCGGGTGTTTGGCAAGTGCCTTGATTGCACTCAACGGACCCGTCATGACGTCTGCACCGATCTCTGCGCAATGTATAATGTGCATTGGGTGACGTACAGAAGCGGCTAAAATTTCGGTATCGAAAGCATAGTTATCGTAGATAGTTCGAATTTGTGCGATGAGATCAAGCCCATTGGTCGAGACATCATCCAGCCGACCAAGAAAAGGGGAAATGTATGTCGCACCCGCTTTTGCTGCCAGTAATGCCTGTCAGGCAGAAAATATCAATGTACAGTTGGTTTTAATTCCTTTCTTTGAAAAATACTTGATCGCTTTGATACCTTCCGGAATCATCGGGATCTTCACAACGATGTTTTTGTGTAAGGCCGCGAGTCGTTCTCCTTCGGTGATCATTCCAGCAAAGTCAGTGGCTATTACCTCTGCACTGACAGGTCCATCAACGATCGTGCATATAGCAACATAATGATCAAGTATATTCTGTTCACCGGTAATTCCTTCTTTGGCCATTAGTGAAGGATTGGTCGTGACTCCATCCAGAATTCCAAGGTCGTTCGCTTCCCGGATATCACTCAAATTTGCAGTGTCTATAAAGAATTTCATCGCCGTTCTATTTTCGGTCAAAAATAGAAAGTAGGATCATCCGCCGACAATGAAATCCCGATAAGTTCTTCACGTTTTATGAACAGAAATCGTTCAGTTAGTTATTCTTTGAACGCTTATACAATCCAAAGAAAAGAAGAGCAGTTGCTGCACCACCCGCTCCGCTCGCAGCTCCGGTTTCCAGACCGACGAGTTTCCAGATCACAGTAAAAGCAGCTCCAAAAAGAATTGAAATTAAAGCTATTTTTAATGTATTCATGAACGATTAAGATAAAAAAGGAGGGGGTAAGCTACTCATATCGCACCGCTACAACCTCTTACCTTTGCTACGTTCCCGTCCTGGAGGAGTCAGAGGGAGCTGGTCGTACGAGACTTACCCCCGTGCAAAATTAATCAGATTATTGAATTCTGCTGCATTTAGAACGATTTTGGTTGAACCTTTATCTGTTGGAAGAATTCGTAACCTGCGTTACATCTTTTTTACCTTTAGTTTACGATCTTTGTGCTTGAATTGTATCCTTCAATTATGCAAATAGAACAGATCTACACTGGTTGTTTGGCTCAGGGAGCTTACTATATCTCATCCAACGGAGAAGCAGCGATCATCGACCCGCTCAGAGAGATCGAGCCTTACATTGAAAGGGCAAAGCGGGATGGTGTGAGGATCAAGTATATTTTTGAAACACATTTTCATGCCGATTTCGTCTCTGGTCATATCGATCTTGCCAAAGCTACAGGAGCAACGATCGTTTATGGCCCGAATGCCAATCCGTCCTACGACGTACACGTGGCAAGAGATGGAGAGATCTTTCAACTGGGTGCGATCAGGATCAAGGTGTTGCACACGCCAGGACATACCATGGAAAGTACGTGTTATTTGCTCATTGATGAGAACGGTAAGGATCATTCACTTTTTTCCGGTGACACCCTTTTCATTGGAGATGTTGGGCGACCCGACTTGGCTCAAAAAGCCGCAAGTATGACGCAGGAGCAATTAGCGGCTACATTGTTCCACTCCTTGAGAAACAAAGTGATGACACTCGCTGATGATGTGGTTGTTTATCCTGCACACGGCGCCGGATCAGCATGTGGCAAGAACATGTCCAAAGAAACTGTTTCGACGATCGGGGAGCAAAAAACACAAAATTATGCACTACGAAGCGACATGACAGAGGCTGAATTCGTGAAGGAGGTTACAGACGGTCTGTTGCCGCCTCCCGGATATTTTGGAATGAACGTGATGATGAATAAAACAGGATACGATTCGATCAGTGAGGTCATGAAAAGGGGCATGCAGGCGCTTAGTCCGGAAGCTTTTGAGGCTGCAGCGAACGAAACGGGGGCACTCATGTTAGACACCCGAAATGCGCAGATTTTTTCGGAAGGTTTTGTACCTAATTCCATCAATATAGGTCTCGATGGACAATTCGCTCCCTGGGTCGGTGCAATGATTCCAGATGTTAAACAGCAATTGTTGATCATCACAGAGGGAGGCAAAGAAGAAGAAACCATTAAACGTTTGGCCAGAGTTGGATATGACCACGTGATCGGATACCTTGATGGAGGAATTGCCGCATGGATGGCAACCGGAAAAGCCGTGGATACCGTTAAACGGATCACAGCTGATGAGTTCGCAG
>JBKCAB010000366.1:0-4039 GCA_046307935.1 Bacteroidota bacterium
TGATGTTTCCACGACCTACTGCTTGACCCGTGGCATCCGTAAAATCTGCACTTCCCTGCTCTTTAAACTTTTTTACCGTTGCCAGGGCGATCGGAACCTTTACCTCTAGCTCACCCGTTCTTGCAATACGCGCGATCCTACCTCCTGGGTTTACCACTGAACCGGGCTCAGCGAACACCTCAAGCACTGTTCCTGAAAATGGTGCGAGGTAATAATATTTCTCCATACGTGCCTCCAGACTTCTGATCGAATAATACTCTGACAATATTCCTTTGGAAGTAATGAACATCTTTTCCCGTGTATTGCGTATGGAAGGAAGCTCAGGAAGTCTTTTCTCCGGCACTAATTGGTCCAAAAAATTCAGCCATTTGCCTTTTTCTCCCGAGAAATCCAATTCAATGTCGGGCATAATCCCAATGATCAGATTCGATAATTGCGCCTTTCTCGAGCTGAGCGTGTAAAAGGCCTCCTCTTCGTTCACCTTGAAAAGCAGCTGATTCATTTTGAATTTTACCCCTGGTTTTAACTGAAGATCACCTTTCTCAAGCTTTCCCTGTACTTCAAAAGAGACATCAAGTTCCATATTCGGTGTGATCTGTCCGTAGGAGATCAACTGCAAATTCCGGGACATGTTTTTTACCTCTGAAACAGGTACATATTTCAAAGTCTGAGCTTCTTTGTTCTCAGAAATAGGTTTTGTCGCTTTGGATGTGACCCTGAAAAACATGAGTGCCGACAGAAGTACAAAAACTCCAACGAGGATCAGCTGGTTTCTTTTCATTTCACAAAATATTTAAGCAAAAATAATGTTTACCCAGGTATCTATAGGTAATTTGTGATAAACGATCCAATACCGTGTTAAATGCCGAGAAGCGAGTATCAGTTATATTCGATCAACTTCAACAATTCCATGCGAATTCCCTTGAGCAGGCCAATTTCCGCCAAGTGACCATTTCTACGATAAAGGAAACGAATTCGCTTGAAAAAGGCTTGCATCAGGTGAAAGTAGTAAAAAGCATACAAGCCGGTGATTGGCATTGCTAAGAAATAGAGCGCTTTTTCATAAATACTCAGGTTGACCATACTACTCACCAACCCTACAAACAAGACGTAATTCATTGGGTAAAGCAATAAACCAAGCAGAATGGCCAATGGGGCATAGTATTCAATAGCTTTAGTTAAACGCGGCACAATGAAATCCGTCAATCGAAAAGGCGCTATACTGTGAACAAATCCAAACAGGAAAAATGGAAGACCCAAAATCAAAAAAAGAACCGAAAGCGCCGTTTTTCCTAAGAACCTGATCCGGTTCCCCTGCTTCCCAATGTATTCATCTCTCAGTGAGAGCTGCTCTTTTTCAGAAACATAGGCTTGTATAAGATTCTGAATTTGCAGAGAGCGGTCCGGATCCGTAAGTTGGGTGTTGGCAAGGATTTCGTCGAGTGTTCGCAGACGCTCCGCATGCTGCTCAACGCTGTCGCTGTCTCCGTTGTATAGAATACGGATCAGCTCTTCCAATAACTTTTCCCGCTCTGTTCCGGAAGTGAGTACCAACAATGCTTCCATTTTCTTTCTGAATTCATCAGTCAGACCATGAGCTGCTAATTTACTGTTGATCGCATATTGTTCAAAGTACTCATCTACGCGGATTGGTTCACCGACGTTCACCAGCACTGAGCTCCGGAAACGGTGCGCCTGCGTGTAGAACAAACCTACTGGAACGATCACTAAGTCCAGCTTTCCACCATTCCTTTGCTGAACCTCCAGTGCTATTCGCGCCGTTCCTGTTTTCAGTTCTCTCAGACCTCTTTCCTGAAAGCTGTTCCCTTCAGGAAAGATCACCAATGTTTTACTTTCCTCGAGAACCCGGTAACATGCTTCGAAAGAGTCTCCATTATTCACTCCTGTTGTCTGCCCATCTATTTGCCGATTTACAGGAATCATACCGAGCGACATTAGGACCCGCTTCTTCCAAGGCTTGTTGAAGAAAGTACCTTTGGCCAGATAGAAAGGCTGTTTTTTACAAATTTTTCCGATCAACCATCCGTCTATCATGGTATTCGGATGATTTGATATAATGATCATCGGGCCTTGATGACTATTCAGCATACCGGCGTTCCTTACACGGATCTCCCGATAATATAGGCGCATTCCGAATCCAATAACAAGTTTAAGAAATCTGTAAAGCATCACTCAGTCAGTCTGCTAAAATACGATTAAACCTGCCTTCTGACCATCAATTGTGGTTATATTCTGAGTTTACACTTAACTTTGTTGCATGCAGCGGTCAATCATTTACCTGAACAACAATGACGGATCCGGTACACTGGCATTCGGAGAAGGACCAGTTTGTTGTACATCGGGTAATGGCGCTTTGAACAAGCTTCAGCACTTCCTTGAGCAGCACAAAGGGTATTATGTATTCGGTTTCCTTTCTTATGATCTCAAAGACGACATCCATGACCTGCATTCCCAAAACGAGGACAAATTGAACTTTCCAGACCTGTATTTCTGGGTACCGGCACATGTAGTCAAATTGAACAATGAGCACATTGAGTTCGTTCAGGGTTCAAAGGATCCCGAGACGCTGGAGTTCATCAACAGCTTTCTGGAGGAAGAGACCGATCAGAACTTTCACCACTACCCATTCAACTTTACCCCTCGAATAGACAGACAAACATACATCAGCAAGGTGCATGGGCTACAGGCTCACATTCAGCGGGGAGATATCTACGAAGTGAACTTCTGCCAGGAGTTTTATGCCGAAAACGTTGAACTGAATTACGAACTGGATAGCTATTTCAAGCTGAATCAAATTACAAAAGCACCATTCAGTGCCTTCGTAAAACTCGGAGACTGGGTAGCACTTTGCGGGAGTCCGGAGCGCTTTCTCAAAAAGGATGGAGACCGCATGATCTCACAACCGATCAAGGGCACTGCTGCACGCGGAAAAACTGAAACTGAAGATCTAGAGCTGAAAGAAAAGCTACGAACAGACAGCAAGGAACGTTCCGAGAACATCATGATCGTAGACCTTGTAAGAAATGATCTTTCACAGATTGCTGAGCCGAGTACGGTAAACGTGGACGAACTCTGCGGCATCTACACCTTTGAAACCGTTCACCAGATGATCTCCACAGTTTCTTGTACAGTGAGAGAAGCCACCACATTCTCGGACTTGCTCAGGGCTACCTTCCCTATGGGCTCCATGACCGGAGCACCGAAATACCGCGCCATGCAACTCATTGAAGATTTCGAGGATTTCAAACGGGGTCTTTTTTCCGGTTCCATCGGGTATATCGCTCCAAACGGCGATTTCGACTTCAATGTTGTGATCCGTTCAATGCTGTATAACCGTTCAAATAAGTACCTTTCCTGCGCCGTAGGAAGCGCCATCACAGCAAAATCTGATGCTGAATATGAATACGAAGAATGCATGGTGAAGATCGGACGGATCATCAATGGCATGCATGAATAAACTGCAACAGCATATTGAAAAACACTTAGTCAAGGATTCTTCCATACGATACTTTGTGGCATGCAGCGGAGGCATCGATTCCATGGTATTGCTCCACATTCTATACAAGCTCGGTAAGAATGTTTCAGCCCTGCATGTGAATTACTTGTTGCGTGGAGAAGATTCTGAAGGTGACCAACAACTCGTTGAACAAGTTTGCATGGACTACAAGATCCCTTGCCATGTAAAACGTATCAATCTCAGACAGGTTCTTGAAATAGAAGGTGGAAGTCTTCAAGAAACCGCCAGGAATGTCCGTTACCGCTATTTTGAAAATTTTAAGTTGAAAGATTCCATCAAGGTCGTTCTGGCCCATCATGCCGATGACCAGGTCGAAACCTTTTTTCTCAACCTTTCCCGCGGAGGAGGTATAATGGGACTCTCCTGCATGCTTCCCGAACACAACAGATATTTGCGTCCACTGCTTCCGTTCACCCGGGAGGAAATCCGTAATTATGCAGAAGTACACAAGATCAGGTGGCGAGAGGACAGCTCCAACTCCGAAAGCAAATACAACAGGAA
>JBKCAB010000367.1:0-780 GCA_046307935.1 Bacteroidota bacterium
GAAATAGTCCAGTGTTTTGGCATGTAGATTCTCACGCCACAAATATTTGATCTTTGAGGGGCTTCTTACTGTGTATACACGTTCATTTCGTCGGTTTGACATATATCATTGCTCTATCGTCATTATCATTTCCTATAAGAAATAATGATGTTTTGTTTGATAAATCCCAAATATATACATCCATAGTTTTTGACTCGATTTCCATTGTTGTGTATCTATCATTCTCTCTTACTGCTGTAGAGTCATGCAAATGCCAGTCTCCATCAATCTCATAGAGCACAACAAATGCTGTTTCATGTACATGATCTCCGGAACCTTTGTAGTACTTAGTTTTTCCGTCGTATGTGTACCATTCGTTCAGAGGCGCGTTCTTTGAACCTTCATTCAGCTTTAGTGGCTTTTCATAAGATTGTGTCTTTGCTGCTGAAGAAATCAGAAGTATGGCAAAGATAAAAATTACAGTTCTATTCATATTTCTCGAGTTTTGGGTAGAACGAAAAGTGGTATTTTGAGGTGACACTTCTTTGAGATGATTTTGAGGTTGATTGATGGGACAAGATACACCAGCTTGTGATTCGAATTCTTAACGCTCAATGTGTAGGCTTCACAAAGATGACGTTTTGATCCTCTGTCAGTTCTCCTAAGATGCAAAGTGAATTACCGTCGGACATATCCCAGATGTATACGAACTTTGTCTCTCCGTCGATATTTAACGTGTCCTTTCTGTCGTTTACCCTTACGTCATCCTCGTCTGTCTCGTGCCAGTTACCGTCTGTTTCG
>JBKCAB010000368.1:0-11112 GCA_046307935.1 Bacteroidota bacterium
CAATAACTACGATATACTCCCGCTTTTCGATTCATTCACGGTAATTGGAGATCAATTATTGGCGCCAGACAGAAAACATTTCAAAAATATAACCTGGAACCAAACCTATTTTCGCATTTTCCTGCACAACTTGTTCATTAAATTCAACCTATTCCGTTACAATTCGGAAATGGTTAACGACTCAGTAGCTGTTCGGGATGAATTCGAAAGTTTTTTGAACACGTATAATCTCAGTCACATATCCTACAATTTCCTTCCAAACCTGATCTATCAAAAACATCGGGCAAGTTTGGATATTGATGCTGAATTGGAGAAATTTCAGGATCGGATCAACCGAATATCACAGGCTATTTTGGAGGAAAAACAGAACCGGTCGAATATGCTGTTAGGATTAGTCGGTTTAGTGACATCCATAAGCAGCATTGAGCCCGTTGTATCCTTCATCAACGAATTCCAAAGAACCAGTGGTATATCTTTCGGCATTTACTACACGCTCGTTGTTGTACTGTGTATCGCCCTTGGAATCCCCCTGCTCATGTTCCTGTTTCCCGATAAAACAAAACAACTGAAACGAAAATGGAGGGAAAGAAAAGATTAACAATTACCGATCAACGTATCGCGCATTTATTGCGGCATTTCAGCCAAATCGATACTTCCTACAGGAATGAATTGTATCGGATCGGTCTGAATGACCATGCAATACTTGAGGCGTGCTCTGTGCCCGGATCAAAGTTCGATCCATGCCAAATCAAAAAGCCAGATGACATCATAGGTCTGGTTGATCGCGGCAAGACTGTTTTTTCGATACTGCAGCCCAACGGAAACCATGCCATCACCCTCGAGTTTGATTTTAACATCGGAAGTGAAGGCATACTGTCAATGAATGAACTTACATCCTCTGAAAGAGAACTAGTAACTGAATCCATGCGAAGCGGAACCTTGCTGAAATTCGTTCGATTACCCCAATTAAGGCTTACCAATCGACTAACGTTGGTGACAAACATAAACTCAGAATTGGTGACTGCTTTTCCGGGTCGTTATGCTCCGCCTCTTCCATATCCCGAAATGGTGCAAGATGAGAAAATAAAGGCAAATGAATTCTGGAACAATCATGTTTTTATAGAGGTCACACAATGATAAATTATAGTTTAGATCCTAAAGAATTAAATACACGTAGTCCTCATGAAACAAATCCCGCTTTCGAGTAAAGGGTGATTATTCAGTTAAGGACCAATTACTCCTGGAAACATATAAATTTGATTTATTCTCAGACTATATTTGCCTCACTACTCAAAACGATAAACATGCTCAAATTGAAGCTATTCATACCGACCGTTTTCATGCTATCATTTGTGTCCTACACCCAAGTGCTCAACATCGACCGTGAAAACGGACAGGACACATTGAAAAAAAAGTTCCGCGGCTCCATAAATTTTTCGTTCTCAAGCGACAAGCAACGGAGGAACGTACTCGACTTTGCAAATACAAGTGAACTTGCCCTGCTTGTAAAAAAAGACCGGATTTTTGTCTTGCTCAGTCAGTCGGAGTTTATATTCAATGGCCCGACAGTGATCGAAAACAACGGTTTTTTTCAACTGCGTTTCCGAGACAATGACACACGAAAAGTATATCCTGATTTTTATGCCCAATACCAATGGAACGGTGTTCAGGGTATGGAACGAAGAGCATTGGGAGGTGTGAATGCGCGGTTTAGATTCCTCGAAAAGAAAAAATCCGATCTGTATGCCAGCATTGGTTTATTCTACGAATCAGAAAAATGGAACCCTTCGCTCTCTGCATTCAGCTTTAATCAGGACTCTCTTCAAGTCGTTTACAGAGATCTGATCCGCTTAAATTGTGCAGCAAAATTTGCCCTTAAGATCGCCAAAGGAGTAGATCTTTCAGGTTCAACTTTCGTCCAATTTCCGCTCAATGAGAACTACCTACAACCGCGCTGGTATTTCGACAGCAACCTTAATTTTGAGGTTAACCGTTTCCTGAGTTTTTTGATTCATTATGACCATAACCTTGACTACTACAGACCGTTACCGATCGACAGTTACTATTACACACTGAGTCTCGGAATGCAATTGCGGTTCTAATTGGCTCCTGTTTACACGAAGAAAAAACAGCAAAAAAATAAACGTATGAAGTACTATTCGATCATTTTAGCAAGCCTGATCATGCTGACAAGCTGTGATGGAGATGGCATTGGAAGTAACAGTGAAGTTTATAAAAAGATCATGGCTTCCCTGGATGCCGATCCTGAAGATTATGACGCCTGTTTACAAATCGTTGAAGCGTATGAGGATAGTCTTCAAAACCGCGAATTGGACTCAGTACTCGCCAAAGCAGTTATGCAAAAGATAGCTGAATCCGATATAAATTATGTCCTTGACGCATCTGCTATCAAGATCACAGGAAATATTGAGAAGTATGTGGAGGCCAGTAGTGCAGAGATCAGTTTTAAAGAATACGAGGAAAGCTGGACAGAACGGAATTTAATGAAGATCATGAGCAGCAATATCTACCCCTTGATAGAGATCAATTTACAATGTAAGGTCATCGAAAGGGTGCCTCCCAACAGGTACGCGACCAACCTTGATTTTCAGGTGCCGGTAAAAGGCTTCCTTACCGATGGTTTGGATGGTATCCGTAAGTTCAAATTGAAAAAAGAAGAAATCGCAGATTACCTTGGACCGAACACTGCCTACTAATTGTATAAAAACAAACCACGACTCGTTTTACTCCGCTATAAATTATGGGATGAAGGAGAAGCGTTATCGGAGAATAAAGTCATCGAGAACAGAACCAAAAAAGTGTTTTTGGCGCTGAATACCTTGAAAAACTTGAAAGATCTAACCATTGAACTCAACCTGTACGAAAGTGAAGCTGAAAGTGGTGGTGGGGAGATGATCCATACCGGCCCGAGAGGTGGACGATACGTTATCAGGAACGGCAGTAAACGCTACGTAAAATAATGCCGTAAAGTGTCTGCCGGACTAGTGCAATTAGTACCCAACCCATTCAATTGTTTTTGCACACATCCGCATCCTGAGAAACATAACGTCTGGAGACTTCAATTCGGTAGATCTGCTCATCCCTGAACTCAAAACAGAAGCGAAACACCTTTTCGCCAAGCTGCTTGTCCTCGGGCTCGCCTAACTTTTTTCGGCTGGAATTGCCCGAAAAAGGATCACAGTTGCTGCAACGGTTCTCGATCACCTCCGATCCCGGCAATGGATACACACTCCACCCTCTGTTGATCGACATACTATGGAGCTCGTGTATGCCGTCCGCACCAAAAAAGAAAGTGTAAAAAATACCCGCTGCCCGCGTTCTTGAATATTTACCGAAGAACACTCCTTTCGGGTGCAACAGCTCTTCAATGGACTTTACGTAATATGCGGTGAAGGCGTAGGTAAAGAACTTGAGCGTCCGTGAATTTGCCTCCTGCTCTTCACTGTTCAGGATCGTGATGTTGAAGTTGCTCTTCATGGGTCGGGTTTTGGATCGTTTGGAACGCTCGCTATTTGCAAAGGGTATGCCAAGCTGATATCGTTTATTTTTTGGTGAATATTTTTAATTTGAATATCATTTTTTGTATTTTCATTCAAATTTTGAATCATGAAAACACTGATCTCCTGGTACGACAAAAGTGATCTGCTCGATGGCAAGGTGAATCCGGAAGGCCCGCTGGTTTCTTTCCATGCTTTCTTTTATAAGCACGACCGGCATATTATCCTGTCTGCAAGGAAAGATGAAGAAAACGATACGCCAGGTTCTCATTTGCTCGCACACCTCCGAAGGAATTTCCCGGAACATAAATTTGAAATGCAGTACCTCGACATACAAGATCCGATCGATCACCGGGAGATACAGGGAAAGGTGCACCCCATATTGGCTTCGCTGAAAGAAGATGAGATCGACATCTTCGTCTCACCCGGAACGCCTGCCATGCAGGTAGTATGGTACCTCGCGCACATGAGCCTGAATCTGAACACCACGCTTTACCAAACGCGGCCGGCACGATTTACCAAGAAGAAAGATAAGCCTGAGCTGATCAAGATCCAGATGGAGCGTTCTACTCTAGGAATGACGGCACTCTACCACCAGGAAGAGGTCAAACGGCCCACGAATGAAGGGTATTTCAAAACCGCCTCGATCGAGAAGATTTACGAAAATGCGAGGAAGGTGGCCATGACCGATGAAGTTACGGTACTGATCCTCGGTGCCAGCGGGACAGGTAAAGAGAATCTCGCCAAACACATCCATCAGCACTCGATTCGCAAAGACAAACCATACATAGCCATCAACTGCTCTGCCTTCAGCGACTCTCTGCTGGAATCGCGACTTTTTGGCTATAAAAAAGGGGCTTTTACCGGCGCCGATAAAGATACTGTCGGACTCTTCGAGCAGGCAGATGAAGGCACCATCTTTCTGGACGAGCTCGGCGACATTTCACCGTACATGCAGCAGTCGCTTCTGAGAGTTTTACAAGAAAAGGAGATCATGCCCCTGGGCGGTAAAGCTAAAAAAGTGGATGTGCGCGTCATTGCCGCAACCAACCAGAGTCTCGTTAAGCGTTGCGAAGAGGGAAAGTTTCGTTGGGACTTGTATTATCGCCTCTCTGTAGTAGAGCTTGATCTGCCAACGGTGCTGCAACGCGGAAAGGCGGAGATCCGGTCCATGATCGATTATTTCCTCGGACAAAAGAAAAAGCAATTGCGTAAACCAAGGAAACTGGTCATTGAGAAGGAAGCTATGGATGCACTGCTCAATTATACCTATCCCGGAAATATACGCGAGATGGAGAACATCATCTCACGTCTCTACGTTTTCAACGACGAAAAGGTATCGGTTGATGTCTTGCCGAAACGGATCTTCCAGGAACCGACCGAGCAGCCCATGAACATGGAACATGTAGAGAAGGAGCACATCAAAAAGGTGTTGAAGCACTTTGAGGGCAATAAAAGGCAAACTGCCATCGCCATCGGATGGGCCATCAATACGCTTGTGGCTAAAATGCAGAAATACGGTATTGATTCTTAAAGCTCCTCGCTAAAGCCTGTAAACTCTGGTGTCTCCTGTTGCGTTCCGTTTCGCACATCCAGTTACATACAGTGACAGATCCTCAGCTGAAGAATTTTCGATAAGTTGATCCAGGATCATTTGTGAAATTCCGAATCTGCCGATCAATCGATTCAATTCAGCTGCAAAAACCATGTCCTGTACGTCCTCCTTGTCCATCAGATCGAGCATGCGTAGGATATTCTTAACGTAATCCGGATTATTTGACAAAGTACAAACCGCCTCCGGTTCCTTCCTGAAAGGATTGTTGTAAGCCCAGAGGAGATGGTCCCTGAAATTCAATTCCTGCGCCTCGTCATCGTACAATTTCATCGTGATCGCCTCGGTCCATCCGTCAACATCAAGACTACAAGCATAAAAAGTTGGCGCATCACTTCGCGGAGCGGCGGACGAACGAAGATCACGAGTCAACTTAAAAATAAGTGCGCATTGTTCACAACGGATAATCCAGGGAATCTCCGGCAGCATCGGGGCTTCCATTTTCCCATCGGAATAATACCTCGCGTTGCTGGTATTCCCACTCATTAATTCTATTCGTTCATGAAGGGCATTGCACTCAGGACAAGCATAGTACACCGGGTCAGAAAGCATCATAATTTTTGGGTTTTTGCGTGCTTAAGAATGATAGAATGAAATCGTATACATCGGTGTAATCCACCCCATACTTTTCCATGTAGTGAAGCACCATTTGAGTATCGGTATGTATATGGTTGCGGCTAAACCCTTTTGTGCCGTCTTTCGAGAAAAAAGCTTTGCTATCATCCGGAGCATAGGGGGTAAACTGCTGTGCTGCAGCGGTCACTTTTTCGAGCGTGGGCACATTCCGGGAAACATCTTTCATCGGATCATAATTATGCGTTTTTGCACTCAAAAGCACTCCATTTACTGAGACGGAGTGGTCAAAAACGATGAAGGGAACATCCCTTTTTAACGAACGCTTCACGGCATCAAGCAGGTCCTGGTAATACACCTCCGCTCTACAAAATCCTACCGGCTCGCAGGGAACAACGATCTCCGTCCAATCATTTTTGAGCAAAATACCATTCTCCCTGATCACCAATTCGATGGACACGAAATATTTGTTTTTTCTGGTTTGCTTGACGTTCACGCTGAGCAAATGGAGCGCCTCCATGAGTTTCGGTCTGGAAAGTGTAAAGGACGAACGTACATTGGCATCCGATGTTGCATCACCTTTCCCGAACAGTTTATCGGGATCAAAAAGATCAGTCTGGTAGATGTTTTCAACCTTCTTCATCTCTTCGCCGATGTTTGGTTTTACGGTTGTAGGCCTTTTTACTCTCTTCACTTCTGGTCGCAAAACGGCCATCAAACATGCCTTGCTCCTTTTGGGATGTCCGGACAGCAGCAGTTCGCAGTTTAATCATCAATTTACGCTCAGACCCTTTCATGTGATGGAAGTTAACAACGTAATTATTTGACAAATCTCAGGCCACAATGATAATCACGATGTAAAAACTTCTGCCTGCTGGTAAACACTATCATTTATGCTATTTAATGTCAATTTCTGATACAAATTGCAACACTCGAGAACCTGCTTTATTTGAAAATGCGGTATTTCCTTTATACCTTTCGGATCATGGCAAATAAATACACTTTTTATCTGGATTTTGACGGGACAGTGGTGGAGCATGCTTATCCGGAGATCGGGGCCAAAAATCCCGGTAGCATCGATGTGATCCGTAAACTGCAGCATGCAGGACACACCATCATTCTTAACACCTACAGGGCCGATCTCGATCCACAATCACTGGAAGCAGCGATCCACTATCTCGAGCAGAAGGAACACGGATTAGAACCCATGCATGACGTGACGCCTGCGAAGATCCATCCTCCCGACTGGAACTGGGACGCATTCATGTCAACCGGTGTTATTTTCATCGATGATACCTGCAAGGGCACACCGCTCCGCCGCAACATGGCGCTTGAATACGGATTTATGGTCGATTGGAATGTGCTTCACGACTGGTTCTCAGACAAGGGGCTCTTCGAATAATTCCCGCAGCTGTCCCCGGTATTTCAGGTAAATTGGATCCTCTAAACCACGGACGTTCCCAATGAAGGAAACATAGCCCCGTAAACGGTTCAGGTATTTCGTCGATCCTCGGTCCGCAACACGTTGAAAATGGCGATGAGCGGCACTCTCCACACCATTGATCCGTGCATCGTGGAGCATGGCGCGCACCTTGCGAATGAGCTTTCGTTCGACATTCACCTTTTTATTCACGATGAGACCTGTCACTTTCTGTTTTCGGGACGAACTCTTCCTTCTCGTCTTGCGGTCGTTCATGCGGAAACCCTCGTTTTCAATCAAATTACGGATTGCAGAAAGATCGTCGTCCGTAAAAGCTGTTGACCCCGAAAAAGTGAGATCATCCGCATACCGCGAATAGCTCCATCCTCGGCTTTCGGCAAAGCGGGTCAGTTTGTCGTCCAACGGAATACAAGCGAAATTGGAAAGCACCGGTGAAGTTGAGGCTCCTTGAGGAAGTCGGCCATTGACCGTCGTAAGTAGTGCGAGCGCAGTGGCAATGTGCTCGTTAAAATGAAAGAGTTCCGAACTGAGCAGTTGCTTCACGCGACTTGCGGGCACGAAGTGAAAGAAATCTTTCAGGTCGAGATTCAGAATGAAAGGGCTTCCTGCGTGCACAGATGCGTTGGATACTATTCCTATGTTTTTTCCTTTTACACTTCTTACAAATCCGTGTACCTGTTCCGGATGAATCAGGCCATACACCGCGCCCAATCCGCGATTCAACATGCGCTGGATCTTTTTGAGCGACATGGATGGTTCCTCGATCAAACGCTTTCCTTTTCCATTTCGCTTATGGACATGAAGTACGTTGTAGCGCGGTTGATTGATGCATTGTTCCACCTCATGAAAAGGCACATTCAAATAACGGCATAGCGCCGCCGGACTATCTATTGCCAGAAATCTTACAGCGTCGCGCTCAATCCGTGAAAGCTGTTGTCGCTCCGCTGGAGAAAGTCGCAATAAATGTGTGGGACGGCCGGAATTTCTTCCCGCGAGTTTGTCAATAAATAGCTTGAGATCAGATTCCATACACAAAAAAAAGAGGAGCCGTTGCCAACTATCCAAAAATTGGCTGTTTTGGCGAGTGGACGAAGGACCGAGCCAAAACGGCTATACCCTCTCCACTGCGCAACGGGTTGCAGGTGCACAACCACTTATCGGTCAATCCGACACATACGTTTGGGCAACGGCTCCATAGCATTAAAACGGGTTCAAATTATTCAGATCCTCCAGACGGTCGTGATCGATCCTGAACTGATCGAGGTGGTCAGCGAGGGTCATCATGCGTGTAAAATTGTCATTCCACTTGAACCGGAAATTGTATGGATGTCCACGTCTGTTCTTGGCCATGATCAACTCACACATCCCTCGGTTACTGTTCCCCATCTCGTCGATCGTAAAACCATAATATTCGGGGCGATACACGAAGAACACCTTGTCAGCATCCTGTTCGATGGCGCCGCTTTCCCTTAAGTCCGAAAGAACGGGGCGCTTGTCTCCTCCCCTTGTTTCCACGCTTCGGCTCAGCTGACTGGCGGCGATCACCAACACATTGTTCTCTCTCGCCAGCTGTTTGAGTGTTCGACAGATATAAGCAACCTCCATTTCCCGATGATTCCGGTAACGCTGGGCGCTCAGCAACTGCAGGTAATCGACAAAGATCACCTGAACCCCGTCCTTTTCAATGTGCAAGCGACACATATCTCTGACACTGCGCACAGAGCTGTTCGATGTATCGTTGATAAACAGTTTGCGGTCCACAAATTCCTTATCGACCCCTCTCACTAATTTGAGCTGCAACTCGTTGAGGTGTCCTTGTCGGATTCTCGAAAAATCCAGTTCTGTTAGACTGGAGATCATCCTTCTGGTCAGCGATAATTTCGACTGATCGAAGCTGATGTAGAGCACCGGTACCCTGACCGACATGTTCATTGCGATATTGATCATCAATTGCGATTTCCCCATGGCCGGTCTGCCACCGATCACCACAAATTCACCTTTCTGAAAAACGCGTTGTTCATCGAGCTCCTCAAAATCGCATGTGATCGCTTGCGATTGATCGAATTCGCCAGTCCGTTCGATGAAATTCCTGTACAGTTCACCGATGGAAGCAGTGCCATCGTGCAGTTCATCATCTTGCTCGTACTGCCCCAGGAGATCCTTTATACGATCGTAGAGGAGCTTTTCATCCTGGTCATCGTTATCGAGCAATTGATGAAGACGGTAGCTGAATGTCTTTGACATGTATTTTGTTTTTTACTCGGATAGGCAAGTAGCGCGCCAAAACCATTCTGGTTGAATTTAGAGGTAGAACCCGGGTCTACATGTATCATTATTTAAGCGCTGTATCATTTTTTGAAATCAATGTTGACATAGCATTTCGCGTTAAATGGCAAAACAAGAGGAGAATTTACTTGGTACCACTTTTCTGAAATGCAGTCTCAGCTGATCCAACAAATTTGATGGAGAAAACAGCATTCTGTAAAAAAGTAGCTCGGTAGAACAAGCTTCATTGACCTCTCAGAGAGCCTGCTACCTCACCCCCCAATCCACTTCCATGGTTTCCTGGCGCGAGGTGGGTTTTTGTTTTCCGTTGGTGATCTCCTCTACCCGCTTTTCAGCGTATTGTTTTAAAGCATTCACTTTGAGTTCTTTGCCTTCGTTTTGTTTGAGGCATTCTAAGATACTGTAGGTGAAGGCTCCGTTTTCAATGGTTTTTCCGTCCACTTGAATAGCTTCCAACGCACTTTCCTGGCCACCTGCTGCGGAGATGATCACTGCGCCTGTTGGATTACTTACATTGACAAACAACTGCATCATGGTCTCAAAGGTTGAATTGGCATTCGCATTTGCATTTTCTGCTTCTGCTCCGCGAGAATTCTCGCTGATCAAATCACGGTTTTCAGGATTTGACTTTTTTACTGCTTGAGTGGCGTCGTTCTCTCCACTGTTACAAGCATCGAGTAGCAAGAGTTTTTGTCGAGCGGGAATACCATCGAGCAAACCGCTGAGCTCCTCATAAGAAAGGCCTTTACTTCCTGGCTGATCCGCTTCCGTGTCGTGCATGGCAAGGTAGAATCTATTGTGCTCATCCAATAAGCCATGTGAACTGCAGGAAATGATAACCCGATCGTGTACAGTTGTTCGAAGGAGGCGTTGCTTCAATTTCACAATTTCCTCCTTCGTCACTTTCTCATTGATCAGTAGCAGGGTATCCACATTCTCCCCTTTACTGAGCTCCCTACTAAGGTCGCGTACATCCTTCACGCAATACTTCAGGTCGGCAATGCCGGGATCTTTGAACTCGTTCACCCCGATCCCGATGTAATAGGTTTTAGCCTCAACCGGCTCGGCAGGTGAATAACTCACATACGTCGGATATTTGAAGTTCTCCAGACCAAGCTCATTCATCACGGAAACCTGGATCTTGTTTTCGCCGAGAGATAACGGAACACTCACGGTGGTATCCCATTCCTGTTTTTTCAAGTGCGCAATGGAGATTCCAGCCGAACCATAGAGCGGCACTTCGTTGACATACACATTGAATCTTCGAAGGGGGTATTTTGGATCATTGGCTGTAACCTTGATTTCAAGCTTCCCTTCTTTGTTTTCGTAGGCAATGTCATCAGCCCCCACAATCTCTGCATTCGGTACAGCAATCTCTCCTTTACCCAATTTCTCTTTATCCAAACCCAAGCGGTCGATTCGTTTTTCCCAGGATTGGTGGTAATTCGCTACCAGTTCCTGATCAGCACCGCCAAAATACTTGCCGATGCTGTCTAAAACTATATCAGGACGGTTGTAGACTGGGTCGAGCTGTTCGAAACCGATGACTTTTAGACTCGGTGTCACGTAATGAAGCATCTTGCTAGCATCCTTGGAGCACATGTAATAGGGGGAGTTGGGGAGTTTGACGAGCCAGTTGTTGTTTTGGAGTTGGATGCGTTCGTAGATGGGGTTGCCAGTGT
>JBKCAB010000369.1:0-3110 GCA_046307935.1 Bacteroidota bacterium
ATTTCAAAAAGCCGCTGTACCGCAGGACAGTCAAAGGGATTGCCGAATGGCTCGAGCGGGAAATGAAGAGCTCCGAAGGAGCCTATTACAGCGCACTGGATGCAGATAGTGAGGGAGAAGAGGGAAAATTCTATTGCTGGACGATCAGTGAGCTTGAGGAGATCTTTGGTGATGATATCGATTGGGTGAAAGATCTCTACAATCTCAACCAGCGCGGCTATTGGGAAGAGGAGAAATACATCCTCCTGCGCACCGAGTCTGATGACCGGTTCAGCACCAGAATGGGTTGGAGTCTTGAACAACTGGAAGAAAAAATCACTTGGATCAATGAACTATTGCTCGCAGAACGGAACCGTCGTGTGCGACCCGGACTCGATGATAAATGTCTGACTTCCTGGAATGCCATGGTTTTGAGCGGCCTGTGTGATGCCTATGCAGCTCTTGGTAATGAAGATTTCCTGCAGTCTGCCGGGAGAGTAGCACGCTGGATCAGGGATCATCAGTTGAAGGGGGATGACAAGTTGTGGAGAACGCGTAAGAACGGGGTGTCATCCGTTGATGCTTTTCTGGAAGACTATGCTCACGTGATCAATGGTTTCATCAGTTATTATTCAGTTACGTTCGATGAACAATGGGTCGATCTGGCATACAGTCTCATGGAAACTGTACTTCACGATTTTTACGATGAAAATAGTGGTATGTGTTGGTTTACACCATCAACAACGAGTCTGATCGCCCGTAAAATGGAGCTCAACGACAATGTGATACCTGCCAGTAATTCTGTAATGGCGCACAATTTCAGGCGACTCGGTGAGATCCTTTACAGAGCAGATCTGAAAGCAATATCGGAACAGATGCTTGCCAACGTTTATGATGGTATGGAGCAGTACGGATCGGGATACTCAAACTGGGCCTCTTTACTGATGGACTTCGCCTGCAAGTCGTATGTGATAGCATTGACTGGAACAGAGGATACCAGTAGTGAAGCAAACGAATTGAGGCGCTATTATCTTCCACAGACCATCCTTGTTGGTGGTAAGAAAGATACATTACCCGTGTTGTCAGATAAAGAATATGCAGAAACGGCGCAGTTTTTCGTTTGTTTCGACGGCACATGTCTTTTACCTACCAGATATGTCCAAGACATAATTAAACAAATACGCAGCAATTGATCCAATTCAGAAATACATTTCCGACAAGCTTGTGTTTGTTCTTCATAGCATTCGCATGCTCAGCTCAAATGCTTGACAACAGAGAGGGACTTGCGTTTACAGATAAACCATTTTTCAATACGGAGTTCATTCGCATCAATAAGCTGAAAGAGTTCAAAGGACGTTTTACGTACAAGAAACCCGGCGAAGTGATGCGTAATACGGAGTATACGTATGTCTATCGTTTCGATGATCTGGGAAGACTTGTCGAAAGTTTTGAAACACGGCGTGACGACGGCACGAAAGATACAACCCGTAATACCTATCAGTACAACACGCAGCATCAGCTCCTGGAGCATCGAAAAGGTGACGGGAAAGGCTATACTGCAACAAGCTATGCATACGACGAGAAAGGCAGGGTGATTGAAGAAAGCTATGTACGTGAATTCGTAGACACACTCGGTAAGCCCCAGCGCACAGTATTGAATACCGAAACAATGACCTATGAAGAGTTTGCCGGTCAATTGAAAAAAACGGTATATAATAGCTTCGGGCTCCCGTATCTTCGCGAAACGACTTTTTTCAATGAGTTGGGTTATGTCACATCAAAGGATGAGTTCTATATCATGACATCTACGTTAAAGTCGCACCGCTATGAGTACGATGATAAAGGATATTTATCCGCTATTCGAACGTTTACCGATCAGGAAGAAACTCCACGGGAGGAACTCGTTTTTCTCTATGACACATTTGGAAATCTGACTGAAAAGCAACTCTACCGAAACGGTCAGTACATCACGGAGATCGAGATGCTCTACAATGAAAGAAGCATGCTCCTGACCTATGTACTTACCCGAGACGTGGCGACCAATTTCATCATGATCCTTGGATTCAAGAATCCCGCTTATTTTTAGGTTAGTATGCGGTTATTAATTTTTTATGAGCCCGTCGCTCTGGTCATTTTGCATGAGGCGTTTGTGAAACAGCGCATTGAACGCAATGAAATACTGTTGAAAGGACTATTATGATTTAAACGAGCTGGACGCTTCAGAAAAGAATAATAAAGCTGGCAACATTGCCGTTTAAGATTCATCATTGAAAGAAAAGTAGCTAATACAATTGGAGAATGGATCGTGGTCTTCGCAAAACTTGATAACGACATTGTACTGCCGACAGAAACAAAAGAATGGTGTTAACAATGAAATAAAGGACAGGTATTTCATGGGTTCAATTTGGGAAAAAGTTCGAGTGTTTAGTGTTCGAGATATTTCGAACACGCGAATTACAAAATTCGAAAATTTTGGTTCTTGTTCTTAGATAATTCAAGTTGATAAACTCCGTCAAACAGCTTGATCACCTCACCCGAAGTCCAAAATAACTGTTCAATCGCTCATAGATCCAAACGACCCCTATCAGCATATCGTAATTATAAAAAAGGTCTTCAACCGGAATGGTGATGATCCTTGGGCCCATTATGTGGGCTTCACTGTACCATACCACGGGCTCAGGTGTGACCGCACCGGTCAGTATTCCATTGACGATCAGAAAAGGGATCATGGCCACCAGGTAAGTGAATGCAAAAGAGCTGTACCAAGCCACTTTTTGCAGATAATAAATTCCCAGTGTGAGCAGGGCTGCAATGATACATGCTGAAGCGGTGTACCAATTCTCCATGTTAAGTATTCCGAAAAGAAAGCCTGCAAATGCGAATGCGAATGCAAAGATCTTTGCGACTCTGCGGAAATCAGCTTTAGGAAAGTATGCCCTCAATACTTCGTAAATAAAAACACAAGCAAAAGGCACTACAAAGAAAAAAGAAACCTCCTCCAAAGGCAGGCTTCCAAGATAGATCCCGCTGAGGTAATCGGGGTTAAAGCCCCAAACCTTATTCTGCGTGAAGTATTCATCCCATATCAGGAAAATCACTGCAACAAGAGTAATCGCAGGAAAAAGAGACCT
>JBKCAB010000370.1:0-1488 GCA_046307935.1 Bacteroidota bacterium
ACTCGAACATTGCCTTTCAAATAGGCGCCGGACAAACCATCTCACATCCGATCACTGTTGCATTCCAGACCCATCTGCTCGAGGTAAAAAAAGGAGAAAAGGTACTCGAGATCGGCACCGGTTCGGGTTTTCAAACATGCATTCTGTTTGCGCTTGGTGCCGAGATTTTCTCGATCGAGCGGCAAAAGGAGCTTTACCTCAAAACCAAACCATTGATCCATGATTTGGTTATTTACATTAGAGAAAACAGAAGAAAAATATTTCAGGAAAGGAAAAATGAGATCATGTCCATGCGGGAGCTGACTCGTGAGCAGATCAGAAAGCTGACCGATGAGGCAGATAATGAGCTTCGCATTAGAAATCAAGTACCTAAACTTTCATTTGGTGACGGTTACCTCGGTTCTCCTCAAAATGCGCCTTTCGACAAGATAATTGTGACATGTGGCGCCCCTTCAATTCCACAGGCACTCCTCGAACAACTCAAACCTGGTGGGATAATGGTGATTCCGGTTGGTGAAGGGCGGGAGCAGATCATGAAAAAGATCATTAAGTCTGTTGATGGGACTTGTAAAACTGAAGAATTCGGTACTTTTAAATTCGTGCCAATGCTTGAAGATAAAACTTCCTGAGTTTGAGAAAATACTTTAGAACATGGATAAATTAAAACTATGTTTTTGCTTTTGTGTAATCGTACTCTCATTCTGCGCTTGCACTGTAACTAAACGTCACCACAGAAAAGGTTATCATATCGAATGGATGGGCTCTGTTTCCAAAAGCCGAGTTGAAAAGTTTACGACCAAGCATGAAACTCAAGCTGATGAGCTTACTTTGGAAATGAATCAACATGACGAGGAATTAGCTATTCCCCTTCTGGATGAAAATGTGGACGCTTTTACGAAAGAGTCGGTAACACCTTTAATCTCAAAGAATACATTGACGCTTAATTCTCAAGATGAAAAAGGTTCTATCGAAACATTGATCAATTCAGAAATAGAAAATAGTCCCAAGGGTCGAATTGAAAAGGGCAAAGAAGATGTGCCAATTTTTGAGCCCCTGAACCGAACTCCAGAGGAATATCTATGGATGGCTCTGAAATCGTTTATAGTAAGTTCAGTAATTATTGGGATCGCATTTCTTTTCATTCTTGTAATCGAAATAGAGGCCATGTCTTTAGGCGGTATACTGATCTACGCTTTTCTGGTGTGTGGATTTATAAGTTTGATCATGGTCCCATTGTGCTTATTAATGGCCTTGTTCGCTTATCTGCTCACTTTATAAAAAAAAGAAGCCCTAGAGCTTCTTCTTTATTTTGGGTTGTTTAAATATTGGTCAATGTCCTTTAGCGGCCAAATAACGTTCTGCATCCAGCGCAGCCATACATCCCGTTCCGGCAGCTGTGATCGCTTGTCGATACGTTTTGTCGGCGGCGTCACCAGCAACGAATACCCCGGGTACATTTGTTTTCGATGTTCCTGGTTGCGCGTATTT
>JBKCAB010000371.1:0-1453 GCA_046307935.1 Bacteroidota bacterium
ATAAAGCTACATTGATCCGAGTGTCAGGTTGTGGAAGATAAATGATGCCTAAATGACCATTTAGCGCAGAATTGCGCTGTTTCACTTCATTAAAAGGGAAATTAAAGAAGGAAGTATCATCGAAAAGGGCATTCAGACCGACAGTAGAAAAACGTAGTCCATCATTGAGTATGAAATTATCGTTGATTTCAAGAGTGTGGGTCAAATAAGCAGCTGCCGAGCCCATCACTGAACCACCATCCGCATAACGTGTATTCAGAGGGATTTCATCTCCTGTTTCGATATTTCGAGTAAACGCATTTGATCCAACACGATTAAACCATGCCTCTAAACCGTAGCGCAACTCATTTTTCCCGCGTTTCTTAGCCATATCAGCGTTAAAAGTCAAAATATCCAGTGATTCGATCCTGTGGTTAAGTCCCGGTTGATTGAATCTCCTGTCCATTCTACTTTCTTCAATTTGCTGATATCCAGCAATGATCCTCGCATTGTCGTATAAAATGTTCTTTTTGCCCAATTCAAGCTGGTAGGAGGCCAGCAGACGTTTTTGCGGACCATAATACCACTCTGCAAATCGTGGAAGTCCTCCGGTCATTAGTGTTAAACGGTCGTAGCGAGGAATATCGGATGAAGTTGAGTACTGAAGATTGACAAGGTGTCTGACATTTTCGTTCTGCTGGAACAAGAATTTCTGAAGCAAATCATACTGCGTATAACTCGACCCGATTTGAAGGTTGGTATCTGCATTAACGATCATGGTATCTTTTCCGTTTATTCTGTCCTGATACCAATTTCGCGCACCGAAATTCCCAACAAAGATCTCACGGTTTGCCCCTTGTCTCAGATCACCAAAATTCGAATACGAAAATGAGGTAAGGCTTCCGAACCGTTTGGATCCAACTGAGACATTCGCGTTTGCAGCATAACCTGATGCAGCGGACATGTATCGAGTGTATGCATTTGCTTTAACCATTGGTTTATCCCCTGATGATAGCATGGGATTTTTAGTTCTGAAGGCCATTACTCCTCCGAGCGCATCGGAACCATAAACGACTGAACCCGGGCCAAAGACGACTTCCACCCTATCCATGATAGAGTTATCAAGCGTAATTACATTCTGCAGGTGCCCACCTCTGAATATGGCATTATTCATTCTTATGCCATCGATCACGATCAGTACTCTGTTGGCTTCAAATCCTCTGATAACCGGACTTCCACCTCCGAGCTGACTTTTCTGTACCATCACATTTCCTGTGTTAGACAAAACATCTGCCGTTGAGGTTTGATTCATCTGCTGGAGTTCCGAAGAACGTATGACTTGGATCTTTTGCGCCACGTCTTTCTTCTTCTCCTCGAATTTACTGGCTGAAATAACAACCTCGTCCAGAGCACTTATATTTTCACTCAGGGATATAGTCCAATTGAGTTCTTTCAATTTCTGGTAATCTAATGT
>JBKCAB010000372.1:0-1820 GCA_046307935.1 Bacteroidota bacterium
TACGCGTTCAGCCATGATCCGTGAAGCGCGAAACTGATCCTTTCTCACGAGCATGGTAACCTTTGTGCACAGTTTTGATAGGTAATGTGCTTCCTCACAAGCTGAATCTCCAGCACCAACAATAACGGTTTCCTGACCTCGGTAAAAGAATCCATCACAGACGGCACAGGCAGAAACACCACCGCCGATTTGCAGGTATTTTTGCTCACTTTCCAATCCGAGGTATTTTGCAGACGCGCCGGTAGCAATGATGACCGTATCGGCATGGATCTCATGACCATCCTCGATCCAGCATTTGTGGACATCTCCCGAAAAATCAACCTTGGTAACAAATCCGAAGCGCACATCTGTGTCAAATCGCTTGGCTTGCGCTTCAAGTTGCAGCATCATTTCAGGGCCGGTAACACCATCCGGATATCCCGGAAAATTCTCCACTTCATTCGTTGTAGTTAATTGTCCTCCCGGTTGCATCCCCTGATACATCACCGGTTTCATGTCTGCGCGTGCTGCATAGATCGCTGCCGTATATCCCGCCGGTCCTGAACCGATAATAAGGCATTTCACTTTTTCTGTCTGACTCATCGTAAATTGTTTGATCATTGTTTTGAATACAACAAAAGTAATTGATAATTGGTTTGCCGCACAACCGATCTGATAACACCCAGATCAAAGGAATACAAGTTTCATCGATCTGTGAAGGGAAGATTTTAGAATTTCGGACGGAAATCGGATTAAGAGTCGTAAATTTAAGGCCCCGTTTCCCGGAACTATGATCGATACTGACCTGTATGAAGCCAAAAAGCTGTACCCATTTCAAGATAGGACAGTAACTCAAATTCTCGATGAGCTCACCAAAAATGGGCGAGATTTCAACTTGCTCTATCAGCTACCGACGGGTGGGGGGAAGACCGTAATATTTTCGGAAATCACAAAGCGTTTTATCGAGGAGAGAGCTCAAAAGGTACTTATTCTGACCCATAGGATCGAGCTTTCTATTCAGACATCCAAACAATTGCTGGCTATCGGAGTGAATAACAAGGTGATCAACAGTGATGTCAAGAATATTCCTGATCAGCAGGAATTTCAATGCTTTATCGCGATGGTTGAGACATTGAACAACCGATTGAATGACAATGAGAATTTCATTGAAGGAGTGGGGCTTGTGATCGTCGATGAGGCGCATTACAATTCATTCCGAAAGATCTTTCAGTACTATCAGGGCTGCAATATTTTGGGATTCACAGCAACTCCGCTTAGTTCCAATAGGGCGCTTCCGCTGAATGACAATTACAACAAGTTGTTAGTTGGCGAGAGCATCTCTTCACTGATCGAAGGTGGGTATCTGGCTGATGCGGAAACCTACACATATGACGTTAACTTGCACGGACTGAAGATCGGTTCCAATGGAGATTTTACTGTGAACAGTTCAGATGTGGTTTACGGAAATTACTTCATGCAGGAGAAGTTGCTTTTCGCTTATGAGGAAGTGGCAGTGGGGAATAAAACACTCATTTTCAATTCGGGTATAGAAACTTCGATACGGGTTGAAGAAACCTTCAAAAAAAGAGGATATAAGATCCGGCATCTCGATTCAACATTCAGTGATAAAGACAGAAAAGATGTGTTGTACTGGTTTAATACAACACCTGATGCCATCTTAACATCGGTAGGCATTCTGACAACCGGATTTGACGAACCAACGGTACAAACCATCATTCTCAACCGAGCAACACGTTCGCTGACCTTGTATCATCAGATGATAGGTAGAGGTTCTAGAAGACTTCCCAAAAAGGAGCTTTTCAAACTGATCGATCTGGGAA
>JBKCAB010000373.1:0-3279 GCA_046307935.1 Bacteroidota bacterium
TCACTAAGGATGATGAAGGCCATTTCATTGTTACTACCGTAAAAGGTACCCAGCACAAGGCACCGATCGTGATGATCGCAGGTGGCCTTGGCGTATTTGAGCCGCGAAAACCACCGATCGTTAATATTGAAGAATACGAGGATAAAGGAGTGGAATACATCATCAAAGATCCTGAATTCTACCGTGGCAAACGCTGCGTCATAGCAGGTGGTGGTGATTCTGCGCTGGATTGGTCTATCTTCCTTGCAGAAAAAAAGATCGCCAAGGAAGTGGTACTCGTCCATCGAAGCAGCTCGTTCCGTGGTCATCTCGATTCAGTGCAGCGCGTAATCGATCTTGCGGAAGCAGGGACGATTCGACTCATAACCGAAGCAGAAGTGACTTCATTGAATGGACAGGGAAAAGTGGAAAGCGTGATCGTCACACATCAGAAAGATGGCGATATCACGGTTGAAACTGATCATTTCATTCCGCTCTTCGGCTTGAAACCTACGCTGGGACCGATCGCTGATTGGGGACTGGAGATCGAAAAAAATGCAATCAAAGTGGACACATTCGATTATTCTACGAATATCCCGGGAATATATGCGATAGGTGATGTCAATACCTATGAGAACAAGCTGAAGTTGATCCTGTGCGGATTCCATGAAGGTACACTTGCCGTTCAATCTGCATTTGCCCGCATTTATCCCGATAAGAAGAATATACTGAAATATACAACTGTAAACGGCGTACAGGGATTCTGATGAAGCGTTGGGAGCCAGGAACAAGGAGCAAAGAGATAGGATTGAGGAGTGTAAATGAACACAATAGCTGCAGCTAAATTCTCCATTCTTTGCTATTTGACGTTTAATTTCTGGTCATCATTCTGCATTTTTCCCTACTTTTATTCTCATGAAATCGGTAACCGTTCAAGAACTTAAGCAAATGATCGACAACAGGGAAGATTTCCAGTTGATCGACGTGCGTGAACCGTTTGAAACTGAAATATGCTCTTTGGGAGCAAAATTGATCCCGCTGGCTGAGGTCCCAAACTCCATCAGTGAAATTTCAAATGATAAAAAGGTAATTGTCCACTGCCGTTCCGGAGCGAGAAGCGCAAACGCTATCGGATTCCTCGAACAACAGCACGGATTCTCCAACCTATACAATTTGACCGGTGGAATACTGGCCTGGGCGAACGAAATCGATCCGGAGATGCCTACCTACTGAGCCAAATGAACAGAAGGACGATCAATGCTGTAGTTATTCTCGGGATCCTTTCCCTTGCCAGCATCATGTTCATTCAGTTCATTTGGATCCGAAAAACAATCGCGATCCAGCAAAAGAATGTCAGCATCCAAAAACGGGAGGACAGCCTCAACCTCGCCCAGTTCCACGAAAACGTGAATCTCGCATTGCGAAACATCCTGCAAGACATTTCACTCGACAAAGGCGACAGCTCGGATCTCTATGATGCCGTGAAACAAGTGAGCAACGATTCGTACACTGTCGATATCAACGAGGAACTCCATCCTTTCTACCTCGAAAATCTGCTCAAACGCGAATTTTACGCTCAAAACATCCGACAAGATTTCCAGTATGGTATATACGATTGTTTTACCGACTCGATCGTATTCGGTAACCTGATCAAGTACAAGGATGATACGGTTTATGTGCAGAAGACCGACACAGTGCCAGAACAAACCTACGCCAATCTGAAATGGAAGAATGACGGCCATTACTTCACCGTTTTCTTTCCGACCATCAACAACACCGATCTGAAAGCGGAGGAGGATACCATGTCACCCTACCTCTACGTGACGCTGATCATCGTACTGATCCTCGTTTTCTTCGGATATTCACTCAATATCATCATCAGGCAAAAACGACTTTCGGAGATCAAGACCGATTTCATCAACAACATGACCCACGAGCTCAAGACACCAATTTCGACGATTGGCCTATCCAGTGAGATGCTCATGCGGGATGACTTCAGCCAGGAGCCCGACAAGCTGAAGCGATACGCCGGTATCATTTATAAAGAAAACAAACGCCTTGAACACCAGGTAGAACGGGTTTTGAATGTAGCCAAGCTGGACAAGGAACAGCTCGTTCTGAAGAAAGAGAACATTGACCTCCATGAGCTGCTACAGGAAGCAAAAGAGAACTTTGAGATCAACCAACTCGAACAAGGTGGCACCATCGAATTGAAGCTGGAAGCGGAAAACGGCACTTTAGAAGCAGATTCGGTACACATCACGAACGTGGTCTACAATTTACTGGACAATGCCGTAAAGTACTGTGACAAAGTTCCGCACGTGACATTGTCTACCCGAGATGACCGAAAGGGGATCCTTTTTGAGATCACCGACAACGGAATTGGAATACGCAAAGAGGATCAAAAAATGATCTTCGATAAGTTCTACCGCGTGCCAACCGGTAATTTACACAATGTGAAAGGCTTCGGTCTGGGTCTTTATTACGTTAAACTGATTATTGAAGCACACTCCGGCAAGCTGGAAGTTAAAAGCACACCTGGAAAAGGCACGACATTCACGATCATTTTACCAAAGAAGTGAATTAATCCTTGAGTTTATTGAGCATGGCACTCGGCTGTGGAAATAGTCCGTCGCGGGAAATGCGCTTGCCTTGTTTGTACACCACCACGCGCTCTCCGGCCAATCTTCCGGGGATCTTGCAATCGAGCACATAGTATTTCTTCGCCTCGAAAAGTACATCGTAGGCTCCCTTGAGCTGATTCCTTCCGATGCGGAATGTAACGCTGTCCGGATCTATTTCAACCGTAATGACGGATTTTTCAATATCCACCAGATCCTGGCCTGTATCCAATTTAAAAGTGGCTATCTCCCCGGAATAAGTGCCAAAGAATTTCTTCTTGAGCACAACCGGTTGTTGGGCAAGCAGGAAAGTTCCCGGCAAAAAACAGAAGAGAAAAATCAGCTTTTTCACGAAATCAAAGTTAGCAAAAGATAACCTTTCTTCCGCTATTCCGTAAATCAATCGTCTTTACTAACTTTAGAGGACGCTCCTTATTCATGCTCGTCAAGAACAGATACGTACCCTATTTGCTTTTTCTGCTTATCGCAGTAATGGCATTTTGGCAGCTGGTGTTTTTTCAACACCCGCCGGCTTACGATATGGTTGACTGCTTCTACCCATGGCGCTTTCATGCAGGCGAGTGCCTTCGCAATGGCTACTTTCCTTTTTGGAATCCCTATCAGGATCTTGGTTATCCGCACTTTGCCGATCCCTCATCCGGTGTCTGGTATCCTATGG
>JBKCAB010000374.1:0-1577 GCA_046307935.1 Bacteroidota bacterium
ATAAGTAACGCTATTGATCTGAAAACTGATATTATTACTCTCCTGATCATTTCATTCTAAACCTAATGAATAACCCACAAAATTGGTAATTGAACCAAATGAAACCTGACAATCCAATGAAAACAAGAAACATAGTCACCTGCCCAGTATTTATTTCGGATAGATGCTTGTTTACTTTCAATTCGCCAAGTTACTAAAAATTAAAAAGCCCCGCCGAAGCGAGGCTTTCCATCTGAACCATGCTGGGCTATTGTCCCTGCCCAAGGGAAAACGCTGGCTTTCCGTCAAATTCGTATAAGTTTTCTGTTTTTACAACATCGATATTTAATGTAAGAGCTTCGGAAAGCAATTTTGGAATATCCTTATAGGTCATTGTGTTCTCAGTCTGCGGCAAAAACCTGCAACGCCAGTGATCAGTACAGAATGTCTCGTCAAATCCATTCGGCCACACTTTAACGCCCCGGTTGGTGATCATTGAAAGCTCGCAGCTTCCATTTCCCAATCCGGAAACCTTTTCTGCAAGCTGGGTGGCATTGCCGTCACGGAAGTGTACAAAGAGATCAACTCCAACGAGTTTTTTATTCTTCGCCGCTTTTCTTTCATAGACAGGAAGGCTGAACGGCTTGGTTTCAGGGAAGCTGCTTACCGGTAGCTTCTCCGGTGTTTTTCCGAGGTTAGCAATGACTGCATCAGCGAACTCCATCGTACCCACCTTTTTCTTACTGACTCCATCCGTGAAGATATCTCCGGTATGGATTCCCTGTTCCAGTGTTACCAACCAAGCATTATTGATCTTTTCAGCGACCTTATTCTGTCCAATATGGTTTAACATGAGGACCGCTCCATTCAGCAAACCGGATGGATTTGCAATTCCTTTGCCGGCAATATCCGGCGCTGATCCGTGAATGGCCTCGAACATTGAGCAATGATCACCAATGTTGGATGAACCGGCCATTCCGACAGATCCCGTTATCTGTGCGGCAACATCTGAAAGGATGTCGCCATAAAGGTTCGGCATCACGATCACATCAAAAGCTTCCGGAGTATCCGCCAGCTTTGCGGCTCCAATGTCTACGATCCAGTGTTCTTTCTGGATTTCCGGATACTCCTCTCCTATTTCATTGAAAACCCTATGGAATAGCCCGTCGGTCTGCTTCATGATATTGTCCTTGGAGAAGCAAGTCACCTTTTTTCTGCCACACTGTCTTGCATATTCAAATGCGTATCGAACAATTCGCTCACATCCAGGTAAGCTGATCAACTTCAAACACTGAACTACCTCATCCGTTTGCTGATGTTCTATACCTGCATACAGATCTTCTTCATTCTCTCTGACAATTACCAGGTCCATTACAGGATGCTTCGTAGCAACATAAGGATGCAAGCTCATACATGGGCGGACATTGGCAAAAAGTCCCAGTGACTTTCGCATCGTCACGTTGAGGCTCTTGTATCCACCTCCCTGTGGAGTCGTTATTGGCGCCGTCAGTAAAAACTTATTTCTTCGGCTACTCTCCCAAGCATCAATTGAAATTCCAGAGGTATTGCCGGACACATAAACATTTTCACCGATCTCG
>JBKCAB010000375.1:0-1567 GCA_046307935.1 Bacteroidota bacterium
TTGGTAGCTCCTGGCGACCAGAAAAGGATCTATGATTCGGTTGTTACCTCTATGCGTCACGGAGGCAAAGCGATGATGGTGATGGATTTCGAAACAGGAGAGACCAGACATTTCAGCAGGGCATTGATGTGTCCGACCACAGGCATCTCCTATCCCGAACCTGAACCAAACTTGTTTTCTTTCAACTCTCCATACGGAGCCTGTCCCTCATGCAGCGGTCTTGGAGAGGTCTCAGAGGCGGATAGAGAAAAGATCATTCCCGACCCAACCTTATCCATCAAGAAAGGTGGACTGGCTCCCTTGGGCGAATACAAACATACCTGGGTCTTCGAAAAGATCAACAGTTATCTTTCACAGGAGGGCTATTTGTTGACTACGCCAATAATGGATATTCCGGAGGATGTTCTCAATGTGTTGCTCTACGGCAATGAAGACATGGAACGATCCCGAAAGAGCACACTCGTCACATTTGAGGGTATCATTCATTTCATTACCCGACATTCTGATGAAAGCTCAGCAGCCATTCAACGTTGGGCTCAAAGCTTCATGAACCGTAAGACTTGTCCAGTTTGTCAGGGTACCCGACTAAAGCTTGAAGCACATTACTTTAAGATCGGAGATCGACATATCGGCGAGCTTTCTTCCATGGACCTTTCTGAGTTGGGCAGGTGGTTCAGTAACGTAGAAGATCTGCTTAACGAGGACCAAAAGCGCATAGGTTCGGAGATCTTGAAAGAGATCAGAAATCGACTGAATTTCATTCTTGAAGTAGGACTGGATTATTTAACCCTTCATCGCTCTGCGCGGACCTTATCAGGCGGTGAAGCACAACGAATTCGCCTTGCAACCCAGATCGGTTCAGAGTTGATGAATGTCTTGTATGTGCTGGATGAGCCATCGATCGGTTTACATCAGCGAGACAATACCCGTTTGATCAAATCCTTGAAGAAACTGAGGGATACTGGAAACAGTGTTATAGTTGTCGAGCACGACAAGGAAATGATCGAGGCGGCTGATTTTGTTGTTGATATCGGTCCTGGAGCAGGTATAAACGGAGGACAGATCATTAATGCATGTCCTATCGAAGACTTGAGTTCTGTCGATTCGATGACCACCAAATATCTCCGGGGCCAAATGAAGATCGAGGTTCCAGAAACGCGTCGGAAAGGAACTGGAAAATTCTTAGAACTTATCGGTGCGACAGGGCATAACTTGAAAAGTGTGAACTTAAAGATCCCACTTGCGACATTCACCTGTATGACCGGCGTTTCCGGCTCAGGAAAATCCTCGCTGATCAATCAGACGCTCTATCCCATTCTTTTGCAGCATATTTACAATGGAGTACGCAAGCCATTGCCATTCAAGGAGATCCGAGGAATTGAGCACATTGACAAAGTGATCGAGATCGATCAGAGTCCGATCGGAAGAACTCCGCGTTCCAATCCTGCGACATACACCAAAGTTTTTGACGAGATCCGCTCTCTTTTTACCGCATTACCTGAAGCCCAGATCCGTGGTTACAAGGCTGGTCGTTTTTCATTTAATGTTTCGGGTGGTCGTTGTGAAA
>JBKCAB010000376.1:0-3621 GCA_046307935.1 Bacteroidota bacterium
ATATCAGGCTGTAGTATTCCACACGTCCCGATCCGGATCAGATCAAGAGAACGGTGCTCACTTTTTTCATTTCTCAAGTTTAGATCAATATTGACCAATGCATCGAGTTCATTCACTGTAATGTCGATATTGTCAGTCCCAATACCTGTTGACAGCGCTGAAATTCTTTTCCCTCTGTAGGTGCCTGTATGGCAAACGAACTCCCGATGCTGTGAACGATGTTCGATCTCATCAAAGAAAGAGGAGATCATTTTTACACGGTCCTGATCTCCGACAAGTAAAACGGTATGCGCGAGCTGATTTGGAGAAAGGCCAAGATGATATACCTGGCCTTTTTCATTCAATACTAATTCTGATGCAGGAAAATGCATGGATCACTTCCCGGTAATACTTCCGAAAACTTTTTGCAAAAGATCAGATACCCGCGCAGCCGGATCTTTTCTGATCTTATTTTCCTCTTTCTCAACCATCACGAATAAGCCAGAAACAGCGCGTTCTGTGATGTATTTGTTGAGGTCAGGATTTAGTTTTTCTCCCCCTGTGATAGTCATTGCATTGTTGTATTTTGTGATCACTGGGTTCCAGTATTCAGTCAATTTCACTTTAGAAATAGCAGCTTCTACTTTCGGAGAAAATGCGGCTACCAATTTCGCGGTAGTTTGATTCTTAAGGTATTTCGTTGCAGCGCCGTCTCCACCATTCAAAATAGAGAATCCGTCCGAAACCGTCATGCTCGTAATGGCGTCCACAAAAATTGGAAGCGCCTCTTTGGCTGCCTCTTCCGCTGCACGGTTCATCGTAATTTCAAACTTATCAACCTGACCCTGCAGGCCCCAATCGATTGCTTTCTGCTTCACCTTGATTGCCTCTTCAGGAAATGGGATTTTAATTTCTGAATTACCCCAGAATCCATCGGTTACCGCAGTGAGATTCACGGAGTTCCTAATCCCAACTCCCAATGCTTCGCGCAGACCGGAAATAACTTCATCATTCGTCAGCTTCGGTTGTGAGGCGCTACTGTTGGTTGTGTTAATTACTTTGGATGCCTCCTCCAATACTTCACAACTAGTGATTCCTAAAGAGAGGAGCAAAGTTCCTGAAATGATCAATTTTAACTTCATCGGATTAATTTTATCAAACTTACTAATTTTTAGGACGAACTTCAAAAAGAGTACCAAATGTAAAAGGGAGGTCTATTTCCTCCCTTTTCTGCTTTAGCGTATAACGTTTATATGTCCCTGAAACTCATGTTTATCATCATTTCTCGGATCTTTCACCCATGCTCTCCAGGTATAAGTACCTTGCGGAACACGTTTGCCTCCGAACGTTCCATCCCATTTTACAGAAGGATCTTTTGTCTCCCAGATCACTTCGCCCCAACGATTAAAAATGATCAACTCAAAATTGTAAATATCGATTCCTGAAACAAAGAATTCCCAGCTTTGATTGTATTCGTCATTATCCGGTGTGAATGTATTCGGAGCGTAGAATAAAATCGCAGGTACAATCTGCATGATATAGGTAACGGTGTCTGTACATCCGTTGTCTGTAGTAACTTGTAATGTAACCGGGTATTCACCTGGTTCACCTTCCGGAAACATAAAGGTTGGATTTTCAGCCTGACTGTAATTTGGAGTTGATCCTGGACTGAACCATTCCCATTCTACAACATCAAAAGATGATCTGTCCTGCATCATTACTGAGGTTTCAAAGATTGTTGCAGGGTTTGCTGAGAAAGTGAAATCTGCTGTAGGCATAGGTTTGACCTCAACCACATTCTCATGTGTTCCTGTGTAAACGCACCCATAAATGGATGTTACCGTCATGTCTAATGAGTAGAACATAGGTGCTTCAAACGTCACAGTTACACCATCCAATCCATTTAGTGTATAGGAAGATCCCTCAGAGAATTCTGCGAGCATTGTGGCGATCTCTTGACCATTTTCAGAGGTGTTGGTAAAAGTGAACGTTCCCGGAGTACACATCTCTGTGATGTTCGGTGTCATTTCAGGAACGATCGGTGTTGGAAAATAGACCAGCATACAACTGTCAGTTGTAGGGGAACCGCATTGTTCTGACAGGACCACACAATATTGTGTATTGGTATTAACTGGATCTACCGTTATTGTGGTACCTGTTCCGATCACCTGCCCATTTTCTGACCATGTGAAAAGATATGGGCTTGATCCGCCTGTACCTGTGACATTGAGGGAAATTGAATTTTCCGGACAGATTTGAGTGTCCTCAGTTAGGAAGGTTATTGAAAGCGGTTCAGGTTCACCAATAGTACCAGAAAGTGTTATAATACAACCATTATCATCAGTTATGGTAACAATATGAGTGCCTGCCTCCAGATCATTGGCAATGTCTGTAGTAGAGGAAGAATTGTCCCACGCATAGCTGTAGCCAGGTGTACCTTGAGTGACAACGATATCGATAATTCCGTCATTGCCGGAGTTACAGGTTGCGTCAACCTGGTCTTCTATAGCAGCGATCATTCCGGGTATTTCAGAAACAGTTACAGTAACTGTTCCTGTGCAGCCAACTGTTGATGTAACCGTACAAATATAGGTGCCAGCGGTAAGGCCGGTAGCTGTTGCTGTAGTTTGCGCAAGCGGATCATTCCACTGATAAGAGACCGTACCCAAAGATGGCGTCATAACGGCAGTTGCCGTACCGTCATTTCCTCCGGGACAACTTACAAGCGTTGTAGAACCGGTGAATGATGCGGGAGTGTCACCAACTGTAACGGTAGCAGAGGAAGGGCAGCCGTTAGCGTCAACCATATTGACAGTATAAGTACCTGCACCAACATTGTTTACTGTTTGATTTCCTGATCCAAGTGCTGGCCAAGTGAAGGTGAAAGGTGCCAATCCATTACCAGGATTTGCGGTTACTGTACCGATTCCAGAGCTACAAATATCTGGCGTGGATGTGGCCGTTACGCTCGAATTGACACGTGTTAGCCACGTCGTATCTTGCGTTATAGAACCAATACTCGACCCACAAGCCGATCCAGTAAGGAAATAACCTGTAGTTCCCGGCGGAACCTGATTAACGTTCAATACTCCATTATTGTAAGGAAAGGTTTGACCGAGCGTATTCCCCCACAACAAATTAGTCCCTGGTGATGAGACGAGTAAATAAGGAATCGTACTGACAGTATAGGCCAATGTGTTACTTGGGGATGTTGGGGTATAACGTTTACCATCTTGGTTCACGAACCATTGAGTGTTGTTTCTTCCCGGTGTGAAATGACCGATATTTCCCGGCGCGTTTTCAGTGGCCTGAACAGCCAAACCTCCGTTCCATGTTGCACAGTTCGGTTTATTACCAATGTGGTATTCGATATTATTTGAACCTTCATAAAGAATGATTGCAAAGTAGGAACAGCTTCCACAGGAAAACATTGGAATCTCCTTATACAACGCAACAAAAATTCGGTTCGGTGCGGTACCAAGTGTTTGATATTGTATCTGTCCACCTAATCCGGGATTAATGTCCTGATAACAACCCATGGTCGCATTTCTGTAGTCCGCAAAACCTGGATTTGGAACAGTCCCGGCACCAGCCAAGGCCCATGCGCAATATCCGTTGGCTTTGGACAGATCGAAGGATAAC
>JBKCAB010000377.1:0-2559 GCA_046307935.1 Bacteroidota bacterium
GTTCAGGATGTCTTGACTACTTTTTAGTTTTACCTGGTACAACTCGCCTTCAATCGCAGCGATCTTTTTCAGCACGGTGTCACACAAGGAGGAGATCTCAGAAGGAACCTGTTCACCGGCAAGACTGCGGAACTGCTCGATCTGTCCACGAAGTGTACGAATATCGCGAACACATTGCTGAACTTCCGTAAATTTCGCTTTAACGTCATTTAGAAATTCATACTGAGCCTTGTATTCTTCGTTTGTACACTTATAAACCGGGTTCGCCTTGAAAAGGAAGTTTTTTACTTGTGTTTCCTTTCCTGCAGATAGCTCAACGTTGTAGGATCCGGGAGGAATTCGAGGCCCGGATATAGAACCGTTCCAGAGGATCATACCATCGATCGCTTCTACTTCCGGAAGGTAAGTGTTCCAAACAAACGCGTTCATGCCTTTTCTAACATTCAGCTTCTTGTTCTTTTCCGTTTCATTGGAGCTGAATTCAGCAATGATCTTTCCTTCATTGTCCTTGATGTAAAGCTTAACGGTCGAGGTATCGTCCGGTAAATTGAGCCAAAACGGAATAACCACTCCATTGGGTGGGTTAGAACCTGCGTTCTGAACTTTTTTATTTTGCCAGCCATCGACTCTCCAGGTGTCTGCTATATCAAACAAGTGCATCTTCTTGTTTCGGTATTGTGGGTCATATTTCTGAATAGGCGAGAGATCATCCAGGACCCAGAAGGAGCGCCCTTGTGTTGCCACGATCAGTGCATTTTCTTTCATACACATATCAGTAATTGGAGTCAGCGGCAGGTTCAACTGTAGCTTTTTCCAGTTGTTACCTCCGTCATATGAGGCGTAAAGTCCGTATTCCGTGCCGCAGTATAGCAGTCCTTCCCGTTTTTCATCGGCTCTTAGTACACGGGTAAAATGTGTCGCATCAATACCTTTTGTAAGAAGCTTCCATGTTTTTCCATAATCTTCCGTGACGAACACATAAGGTTTGAAATCGTCCAGCTTGTAGCGGGTTCCCACAAAATAGGCCTTCCCTTTTTTGAAATGGTCTGTTTCAACGGAGTTCCACATCATCCATTTTCCTGCTGCCGGTGGAGTCACGTTCGTCCAAGTTTTTCCACCATCTCTTGAAACATGGATGAGACCATCGTCACTTCCCGCCCAAAGCACCCCTTTTTCGAGCTTGCATTCCGCAGCGGTGAAAATGGTGCAATAGTATTCTACTGTTGTGTTGTCCTTCGTTATCGGACCTCCACTCGGACCTTGTTTCGTTTTATCATTCGTGGTCAGATCAGGACTGATCGCTGTCCATGAGGCCCCTTCGTTCTCGCTTACGAAGAGCACATTTCCGGCTGCGAATAAGCGTTTTGGGTCGTGAGGAGAAAAGAAAATGGGAAAGTTCCACTGAAAACGGTACTTCTGCACATCTGCTCCACTTCCGATCGGAATGTCGGGCCACACGCTGATCTGGCGGTTCTCTCCTGTGCGGTGATCGTAGCGGGAGAGGAAGCCGGCGTAATTCCCGCCGTAAACAATATCCGGGTTGAGTGGGTCTGCCACGACGTAACCGCTCTCAAAACCTGCAGTCGAAGTCCAGTCGGAGGTATTGATCTCCCCATGTTCTGATCGGGAAAGCATGCGGATTGTGCTGTTGTCCTGCTGAGCCCCCAATATTCGGTAAGGTACATGATTGTCTGTGCTGACCCGATAGATCTGTGCCGTTGGTTGGTTGTAATAGGTGCTCCAGTTGTTTCCACCGTCGAAGCTGACCTGAGCTCCGCCATCATCCGCTATGATCATGCGGGACGGTACTTCCGGGTCAATCCACAAGTCATGGTGGTCGCCGTGTGGAGTATTGAGCTCTTTGAAGGATTTACCTCCATCCGTGCTTTTGTGGAACTCCACATTCAGCACGTAAACAATGTGTTCGTTCTGCGGATCGACAAATACTTTTGTATAGTACCAAGCGCGCTGTCTGATCTTGTTCTCACTGTTTTGTAATGTCCATGTTTTTCCGGCATCCTCGCTCGTGAAAAGACCTCCTTCCGCATTTTCTACGATCGCATATACCCTGTCTGGATTGGTTTGTGAAACGGCGACACCAATGATCCCGGTCACTGATTTGTTCGGAAAACCTGGGTTGTTATTCAGTTTTTTCCACGTTTCTCCGCCATCGGTACTTTTCCAGAGTGCACTGCCATTTCCACCGCTTTCGAGGCTGTATGGAGTTCGGATCACTGTCCAGGTGCTGGCATACAAAACTTGCGGATTCCCCGGCTCCATGACAAGATCAACAGCACCGCTTTGCGCATCACTGAACAGCACCCTACGCCAGGTCTTTCCACCGTCGGTTGTTTTATAAACACCCCTTTCTTCTGAAGGACCGTGCAATGCACCCTGAGCGGCCACCCAAACAATATCAGGATTTTGTGGATGAATAATCACATCAGAAATATGTCTTGTATTCTCCAGCCCCATATTTTTCCAGGTTTTACCCTGGTCTGTTGATTTATACACGCCATCGCCAAAAGTAGTCATAACACCTCTTACGGCATGTTCCCC
>JBKCAB010000378.1:0-4734 GCA_046307935.1 Bacteroidota bacterium
ATATAAACAATGCACACAAGATCCTTGGTGCCGGTCACATGGAGGCGATATCCACATCGAATCTGGAGGAGCTCAGGGATGCGCTCAGGGTGCTCACGGTGGAGCAACGCATAGACGTGTATCAGCTGAAAGAAGACCGGGCCGACGTACTTGTTCCGGCGCTGGATATTTACCTTTTCATCATGAAAGAGCTGAAATGCAAAAAGATCGTGGTTCCTAAGATTGGCCTTTCAGATGGGATGATCTACCACATGCACACGCAACTGAAAAAGAAATAGATCACCTCAACACATTCACATGACCGGTCAGCAACTGCCATGCATCCGGGAATTCACATGAAACATAACGCAAAACATAGGCGTAGGTCCCTGATGGCACTATGCCGAACTCGTTCATGTAAACACCGTCCCAAGCCATTGTTGGATCGGTCGTTTCAAACACTAGCTCTCCCCATCGGTCGTAGATCTTGAATTCCCATTCGAGCACCTCCAGTGCATAGAATGCATTGAAGTCGTTGTTGAACTCGTTTCCATCCGGCGTGAACGTATTGGGGATATAGATCAGGAAAGGTTCGATATAGACTTCACTGCGACTGGTGTCCCTGCAACCAAATTCATTGATCGCAACCTGATATGGGTAATGGTAACCACTGTTTTGATAGGGGTACACGATCACCGGTTCGGCATCATCCATAAAAGTACCACCGTCATTGAACCAGTAGAAGATCTCTTCAGCACCTTGAGAAAGGTCCGAAAAAACCACCTCAGGATGACAGATATCCGTTACCTCAGGGCTCACAGTGAATGCAGAAACAGGAGAAGGATGAATGGTTACGGCATCTTGTTGAAGCAAATAAAGCGTATCGACACAACCTTCAGTAGCAATAACGCCCAAAGAAACGCTGTAGCTTCCCGGCTCTGAATAGGTGTGCGACGGATTTTGGGCGGTGGATGTACCCCCATCACCGAAATTCCAGGCATACAGTAACGGAGAGTCAGCGACACTCTCATCCGTAAATTGCACCAGTGCGGGCGCACAGCGAGGGCCGGGTTCTACCCTGAAATCGATAGTTGGCTCACGGAAAATGAAAACAGTGGAAGAAGCCGATTCAGTACAATTGTCGAAAGAAACCGTAAGCGTGACCGGGAAAGTTCCAAAAGTACTGTATTCAATCCCTGAAACGTCGACTGTATTTGCGGAAGAGGGCGTTGCATTCGATCCGAAATTCCAAGCGTAGGAGATATCCGGCGGACCTGTAACGGTCGCATCGAAACTGAAACTGTTACCGGTAACGCACAACGAGTCGTCATGTGTAAAGGACACTGTAAGTAGCTCATTTACCTCGATCTCAACATCCGTCGTATCGAAACAAGAGCTCGTAGATCCGGCGATCAAAGTCACGGTGTAAACTCCCCCGGAAGGGAAGGTAAATGTTGGTTCGAACGCATCACTAAAATCGGATATGGTGCCTGTTACACCGAAATCCCACTGGTAATTGGATGTATTCTGTGAATTGTTCCCGAAAGGGATCGTTAGCCCTTCACATTCGAATCCAACGGGCAATTCTATCACCGCGACCGGTTCAGGGAAGATGTAGATCGAATCGGTAAAAGAGGCTTCACAGGTTCCATTCACAGCCGATAAGGTAACAGGGATGTATCCAGTGGTGTTGAACGAAATACCATTGACATTCTGTGCTGTGGAAGACGCAGTGTTGGCATTTGGACCAAAATCCCACGCGTAAGTTGTAGTTGACGGACCATCAGACGTTCCAACGAAATCAAAACTGTTATTGAGAATACAGATCGAATCATTCGAAGTGAAAGAAACATTGAACTCATTGTTTACATTCACGGTCATGTATGCCGTATCCGTACAGGGCCAACCCGGATTCACGACTAGCATGGCCTCATAAATACCAGGTGCCGGATACGTGTAGGAAGGCGCAAAAGCAGTGGACACATCTGAAGTCGTGCCGTTCACTCCAAAATCCCACTGATAATTGGTTCCTCCGTACGAATCATTTTCAAATTGTATCGTAAGTCCCTGGCAATAGGATTCGAAGGTGGCCAACTCCTCCTGCGTCGGAAGGATCGCCTGCATGGTGATGTTGCAATTGAACACCTTGAAAAGGAAGTCCCTTACTGTCTGTCCGATCAGAACGCCATTTCGGAATTCCTGAACACGCACACCTACCACAAACAAACCCAGTAAGCTTGGAGACGCTGTGAGTAAGCCTGTGTTGGGATCGATGTTAATGGTCGCTCCGGGACCCAGTGGATTGGGTGCAGAAAATCCTCCGGCCCAATTGACGGGAAAATACGGAGGAGGTGGTGGTGGAACAGGAGCTGGATTGATGTCATTTGCTCCCGCATTTGGAGTAACTAACGAATACACCAGCTGATCCCCATCTGGATCGGTTGCAGCATGATTAAAGACCAGGTCATCGTTGTTGCAGAGCAGTAATGGAGGATAATTCGTAAATCGTGGACTGCTGTTCTGCCAGTTGTTGGTTTCACTTCCCGGAATAGTGGCTACCAATGTGAGGCCCGTATCATCAGGACTAACAAGATTGGTGATATTGGGTCCACGGCAACAACGTTGATACACGATCGTGTAACCTCCGGGTGTTGGAGGAAGTGTCAGCACAACAATGTAAATCGCCCGCTCAACACAGATATCAGAAGGCGGTATGACGCATGGATTGTTGAAGTTAATGGGAAGAATTTGGCTGCCGGGAAAAGGAACCTGGGGCTGCTGGACGAGTTGCTGTCCTTGTGTTGTGTAGACTCCCAACGGCAATGGGTTATCGTATTGTGCGCCTGTTGAATTGCAATCCCTGTAGAGCGTGATGTAGAAACGATACTGGTTGTTGCCCAGGTAATCGTAATAGATATCTCCCCCAACTATATGCGAGCTCATCGCCAACAGACTGTTGACCATCATTAGAAATACAAGGAGAAACTTTCTCATTTTCAGTACAGACGTAAAAATAGTCCAAATGTTGTCGTTTCAGGCAAAATTCTGTTCATGGCTCATATAAACCAAAACAATAGTTAAAATTGGATTCTTGAATAATCTTGTCGCCATTCACGCACTTTCCACCGGTCTGATCCTCATCAAACATTGGTTCATGCAGATTCAAATTGTGGGCCATTTCGGTGTAATACTCCTTTTTTGTTGGGTGTTCCGGATAAGAAAGGTTATAGGTCTTTCCATACAAGTTTTCATCGGTCACCGTCAGAATGGCTTGGATCACATCGCGCAAATGAACGAGGTTGACAGGCGCCAGACCGTTTCGGATCCCCTGTCTGCCCGCGAGGTATTTCACCGGATGGCGACCTGAGCCGAATAGACCAGAAAGACGCAGGATGGAGAAACGTCCTGCACATTTTTCACGGATGACACTTTCTGCCAGAAAAACAGGATGATCCGTCAGCACATCACCTGATTCATCAATCCAGGACTCAATATCCTTGTAAACCCCTGTACTGGAGGTAAAGATCACCTGTGTTTTTTCGGAAACGATATCAATTAATTGAGTGATCTGAGCTGCATAATCCGGGCTTCCGGAGGGCGGGAAACAGATGATCAAAAGGTCAGTAGTCTGAAGACCCACTATGAGCTCTTGCGAGATGCTACCGCTGTAAAGGATCGGTCGGATACCCAAATCGGACAGTTGATCTAGCTTATCCACAGTACGAACGGTGCCCGAAACTTCCATTCCTGCTGCAACGAAACGCTGCGCCAAGGGCATCCCGAGCCATCCGCAACCGATAACCGTGATCTTCATCATTCAAAGTTACGAACAAAGCATAGAATCCTATTGTTCTGAAATCACACTCAAAGCAGGATAAATTAACTTTACAGCATGTATTCATTGCGTTTCGTTCGTTTCAACTGGATCACCCTGGTACTCATCTATTTGGTTGTAGTTGCGGGAAGTTTTGTCCGCATCACCGGCAGCGGAATGGGTTGTCCGGACTGGCCAAAGTGTTTCGGACAGTGGATCCCACCAACTGAACTCTCCCAATTGCCGGAGAATTACAAGGAGATCTACTCCGAAAAACGCTCCAAGAAGATCACTAAATTCTGCCGTTTTCTGCGCAGTTTAGGGATGGAGGAGACCGCGTTGAGGATCGAAACCGATCCCATGTTGTTGGTGGAAGAGGATTTTAATGGCCGAAAGACCTGGATCGAATACATCAACCGCTTGTTCGGGTTTTTGGCAGGAAACGCGATGCTCTTTGGTTTTATCTGGATCCTTTGGAAATACCGTCAACGCAAGCTCGTAATATTGGCAGCCGTGAATCTTATTTTGATGGGTATCGAAGCCTGGTTCGGGTCGATCGTAGTGGCTTCCAATCTTGTTCCCTGGACAATCACCGTGCATATGCTTTTAGCCTTGGTCATTATTGCGATGCAGCTCTATCTGTTGCACCTCATCAGCCCGGTCCAACAAAAGCGGGTGAACCTCTCCAGGTCAATGAAGATATTGACATTGGTGGTCTTTGCGATCACTTTCTACCAAATGTTCCTTGGAACCCAAGTTCGGGAATACATTGATGAACTCACAAAAATGGGGTATGGAAGAGAATCTTGGACAGCGCATTTGGGTTGGACCTTTTGGATCCACCGCAGTTTCTCTTGGCTGGTATTGATTCTTCTAACTTACATTGTTTGGAGAAATGAAAAAGAGGGCAAACTTTGGATCATCAGATCGTCATACATTGT
>JBKCAB010000379.1:0-1430 GCA_046307935.1 Bacteroidota bacterium
GGTTCATCCGTAGGAGAGTATCCGGTTATTATGAGTTTTTTCAACATTTCCTCAAGACAGGCCCAAAGGTCAACCTCTATTTTTCAGCACGAGAATTCCTGAAAACCAATAAGGTGGATGCAATAATTGCTACCGGGGATCCATTCATACTCTTCAATTACGCAAGTTCTCTTTCTAAGGAGTTCGATATACCCTGGTTCGCAGACTACAGGGATGACTGGATTCAAAATCATACGAAGGAAATGAGTTTCCACTGTGCTAAAAAGTTACTCCTTCAGCTTGAAAGATTCCATGAACGATGCTATTTGAAAAATGTTTCTGGATTTACCACGGTCTCAACGTATCTTTTACAACAGATCGTAAATCGCACAGCAATAGAGAACAATGAGGTAATTGAAAATGGCGCCGACCTCAAATACTACGTTAAAAAATCGAATCCACTATCCCCTGGTGACTTTAACATTGTTTATACCGGCATGTTATACGACCTTCCTTATTTAGAAGATTTCTGGATTGGATTCGAGCGTTTTCTTGGAAAACAGAATTTTAACAACAACATAAAAGTTTATTTCATTGGTATTGAAGGATTTTCGAATCAAGCAACACAATCGGTCTACGAATTCCAGACGAGACATTCTAACCATGTCATCGTTCTAAAAAGAAAAAAGACCGAAGACATCGCTCAATATCAACTGCATGCTCAAGTGCTTTTGAATATGATCGCCGGCGACCCAGAAAAAGGATTGATCGGAGCAAAATCGTATAATTACGCCATAACGGGAAATCCGATCTTGACAATTCCATATGTGAAGAATGATAAAAGTCCCTTTTTTCCGAACAGGGATATTCAGTTCATAGCTATTTCACCGGAGGATGTCTATGAATTCCTAACTGAGCATTACACTATTTTTAAACAAGGTGATATTTGGAAATCCAGTCTTACAGACCAGGAGAAATATACATTATCACGAGAATTTAATACCGAAAAACTGGTTAAATTTCTATTTAAACAAACCCATGGAAATTCATAAAAAGCGTATTTTAATCTTAGCCCCTCATACCGACGATGCAGAATTTGGTTGTGGAGGTACAATTGCTAAATTGATTGAACAAGAAAATGAGGTTTTTTGTGTGGCTTTTTCCGCATGTCAACAATCTGTTCTGAAGGATTTTCCATCCGACATATTAGTCACTGAAGTAAAAAATGCTTCTTCCATACTGGGAATAAAACCCGAGAATCTTTTCCTCTTTGATTTTGAAGTTCGTACCTTCAATTACCGTCGTCAGGAAATTTTGGATGAAATATTAAAGATCAAGGAAATTACGCAACCCGACTTTGTCTTCATTCCATCAATCAATGATGTACACCAGGACCACTATACAATTGCTCAGGAGGGGTTAAGAGCATTCAAATTCTGTAACATATTCTG
>JBKCAB010000380.1:0-6346 GCA_046307935.1 Bacteroidota bacterium
GCAAAGGGCGGACCATAAACCGGGGGAACTTTCGGGTGGCGAGCAACAGCGCGTAGCCGTGTGTAGAGCATTAATGAACAAACCGAAAGTAATTTTTGCAGATGAACCATCGGGTAATCTTGACACTGCCAACGCAGAAGAGCTGCACAAATTATTTTTCGATCTCCGGGAAGAATTCGGTCAAACATTCGTCATTGTCACGCACAATGAAAAACTGGCTGCACTTGCTGATCGAAAGGTGCTAATGAATGACGGTTACATTATATCCTGACCGCTTATGAACCATGAGGAGCTCAAGGACTTTCTCGACTTCAAGGCAGCGCAGTATGAGAATCCACAGTTTTTAAGCTCCGACCCAATTCAAATCCCACACCGTTATTCTAAAAAAGAAGACATCGAGATCATGGCATTGCTCACCGCCACGATTGCGTGGGGAAATCGTTCATCCATCATCAAAAGTAGCAGCAGAATCGCGGAGATCATGGGAGATTCACCGCATGATTATGTACTGAATTTTGCCGATTTACGATCCGGGAAATCTCGTTTTGTGCACCGAACATTCAATGAAGATGACCTGAAGTTCTTTTTCAATGCGCTCAACCGGATCTACCATACAGGCGGGCTTGAAATGGCTTTCCAAACACATCAAGAGATAACCGGGATCAAGGGAAGGATAATGAATTTTCGGGCTCACATGCTCAATGGTCAGGAAATCTCAAGAACATCGAAACACCTTTCTGACCCTTCCAAGAACTCTGCAGCGAAACGCCTTAACATGTTTCTGAGATGGATGGTCAGACCCTCTGCAAAAGGAGTTGATTTTGGCCTTTGGAAAAGCATTCAACCCTCTGAGTTGTATCTGCCCTTGGATGTTCATACGGGAAACAACGCAAGAAAGCTTGGACTTTTAACGCGGAAACAAGACGACTGGAAAGCTCTTGAGGAAATCATGACAAGCCTGCGTTCATTCGATTCTGTCGATCCGGTAAAATATGACTTTGCACTTTTTGGATTAGGTGCTTTTGAAAAGTTTTGAACAGCCGCACATCCATACTCCGATTACCCTCTTTTTTCTTACTTTTGAGCTATGAGATTTGTGTATCCTGAATTTCTTTGGGCCTTGTTCGCTCTCGTCATTCCGGTTATTATCCATTTGTTTAGCTTTCGCCGCTACAAAACACTTTATTTCTCCAATCTAAAGTTCCTTCGCTTTGTAGAACAGCAAACACGATCCACCCAGAAATTAAAACACCTGATCGTTCTTGTTCTCCGGATTTTGGCATTGACAGCGCTTATCCTGGCATTTGCACAACCTTATTTCCCTGTAGAGGACAACGGTGCCGAAGGCGGCAAACCGGTGATCGCTATTTACCTTGACAATTCATTCTCCATGACCGCGAAGGGAACTGAAGGGGAACTGATCTCTGAAGCAAGAGAATTTGCCCGCAAAACAATCAAAAACGCGGCACTTAAGACCTCTTTCATTATTGCAACCAACGACCTGAGCGGAACCGAAAAAAGAATTCTCACGCAACCAGAAGCATTGGAATACCTCGATAAGATCCAACCCGGACCAATGGTCAGAGAGCTCGACGATGTGATCACATGGATGCAGGGGGTACTGGAGAATGAAAGTCAAACGAATAGTGCTATAGGTTCAAGACAATACTTGCTATTATCCGACTTTCAGAAAAACACATCATCAACGAAAGAGATACAGGCTGATGACAACGGCTATTATTACCCGATCCATTTCTCACCTCAAGACCGCTCCAACTTATACATCGACTCTGTCTGGTTCTCATCGCCGATCAGGCGTGTTGGCACGAACAATGAATTGAACATTCGGATCGTCAACCAAAGTGATGCCGATCTAACCAATGTGGAAGTTCAATTCAGCGCGGGTAACGTTCGACGTGATCTTTTCATCGACATTCCCGCTAAGGAAAAAGCAGTTACTGTGATTAACTACACTGACAAGATCCGTGGAACAAAAAAAGGAAAAGTAACAGTAAACGATAAACAGCTTTTTTGGGATGATGACTACCATTTCTCATACATGGTAGATGATCATGCCGATATTCTTATTGTGAATGGTGAGGATTTCAGTCCAACAGTGGAAAAAGTTTATCTGCTCGAACCCTACTATAGCGTTAAAGCGATCGACCATACTGCATTTACGCTGGATGAACTGAAAGGAAAAGAGCTGGTCTTCTTGAACGGTCTTCGATCGGTGGCTTCCGGCATAACAGAGCAGTTGATCGCATTTGCCGAGAGTGGTGGATCTGTGGCGATCATTCCTGGTAACGAAGCGGAAAAAACCGAATACAGAGATTTATTGAATAAATTGTACCTACCGGCATTTGGAGGAACCACAAATCAGGGAACAAGGATCAGAAAGATCGAGTATGAAGATCCTTTCTTTTCAGGAATGTTCGACAAGAAGAAAGAAGAGCTGAATTTGAGTTCTGTCGCCAAGGCATACACACTGGAGCGCAATAGCGACGCACGATCCATGGAGCTGATCAGCTTTCAGAACGGCTTCCCCCTGCTCCTTCGTTCCAACGGTGCTGTGAATGCTTTTCTTTTTACCATCGCCGTTACTCCGGAATTTGGTACGTTCACGGCAGAGTCTCTCTATCCATCCGTGCTGCTCAGAATTGGAGAGCTAAGCCAGAAAAAAGCACCGATCGCACTCACATTGGGAAGTGACGCAATGTATCCTCTCTATGAAAAACAACTGGGAGAAGAGCCGGTTCATCTCAAGGATGGAAAGATCGATTTCATTCCAAAAACGGAAAAACGTGGGTTGACAAGCTACATCCTTTTGAATGGCCTTGAGGCCACAGACTACCTGAGATCAGGAAGTTACCGAATTACGGGGGAGGGAGTCGATGGGATGCTATCACTGAACTATTCGAGAAAGGAATCCCAAACGGAATATTCACCTGTTGATATGTTGCGCGAACAGCTTATGGCTTCTGGATTAACAAATGTTGCTTCCTTCGAGATTGACAAGGGACAAAGTCTGGCTAAAATAGATATTGACAAACCGTTTGAATATTGGCGACTTTTCATCATTTTAGCGCTGGTTTTTCTGTTTGCCGAAATGCTCGTCCTCAAACTTTGGAAATAAACTGAATACTGATGAAGATACTGATCAAAAAAGTCACCGTAGTAGACCCGACTTCTGATCACCACGGGAACGTTGTGGACCTTCTTATCAATGAAGGAAAGATCGAATCAATCGGTATGGATCTTCATGCTTCCGATGCAAAAATCATTGAAGGGGAAGATCTTCATGTTTCCCAAGGTTGGACTGATCTCAAAGCACACTTTTGTGATCCGGGCGATGAACACAAAGAAACCATAGCTTCTGGTCTAGATGCTGCTGCATTCGGAGGATACACGCATGTTGCTGTTTTACCGTCTACTCAACCGGTCGTCGATGGCAAAACTGAAGTGGAATACATGTTACGCAGAGCTGATGGACACGTAACCACCCTTCATCCATTAGGAGCCATCACCGACAAGTTGAAAGGGGATGAACTGGCAGAAATGTACGATATGTATCTTTCAGGAGTGAGAATGTACACAGATGACCTCGTTCCGGTGAGTTCAGGTATTATGTACAGAGCGCTATTGTATGCCAAGAATTTCAATGGGCGCATCAGCGCATTCTCCAGGGATAATTCCTTAGCTGGTAAGGGTATGGTCAACGAAGGGGAAGCCTCCACGCGCACCGGACTGAAAGCGGATCCCACAATTGCCGAGATCATTCAGATAGAACGTAATATTAGGCTACTTGAATACACAGGTGGAAACTTGCACCTATCGGGAATTTCATGTGCCGAATCAGTTGAACTCGTTAAACTGGCAAAAGGAAAAGGATTGAAGCTGACATGCGATGTTCATGTGATGAATTTATTATTCAATGAAACAGCCGTTCTTGGATTCGACTCCAATTTCAAGGTTATGCCTCCGCTGCGCAGAGAAAGCGACCGGCTGGCATTGTGGAAAGGACTAAAGGACGGCACAATTGACACCGTTGTTTCCGATCACCGTCCACACGACAAAGAAGAGAAAGATGTCGAATTCGATCATGCATCTTTCGGTTGCATCAACTTGCAAAGCGTATTCCCTGCATTGCTGTCATGCCCGGAAAGCGATCTTCAGACTATTGTTCGTGCGATCTCGATCAACAGCCGACGTATACTAGAAATTGATGAAAACCCTTTAATTCAAGGCTCAAAAGCAGATCTCACTGTCTTCTCTCCTACCCTTGATTTCGTCTTGGATAATCATGCTATTCTATCAAACGTTAACAACACGCCTTTTTTAGGGAGATCATTAAAAGGCTCCGCTTTAGCAGTGATCAATAATGATCAGCTTTTCATTCGCGAGTAATATTATGTCAGAGAAAAGGATGTTCATTAAGCAATTTTGGAAGCAAAAACGAATGGTTGGTGCCATTTCAGCGAGCTCCCGTTTTCTTGCCGAAAAGATGCTCAGTGACATCGACTTTGAAAATTCCAAAGTTATCGTTGAACTCGGACCAGGCACAGGCGTTTTTACCGACCTGATCATCAAGCGAATGAGGAAGGATGCAGTGTTGTTCGCGTTTGAACTGAACGATCGTTTTTATCAGCAACTTTCTGCTCGAATGGAAGATGCCAGAGTTCATTTGGTAAACGACACGGCCGAAAAAGTCCATGAATACCTACTAAATGCCGGTTTCAACAAGGCTGATGTCATTATTTCATCGCTTCCATTAGCTGTGTTTCCAAAAGATATCAGAACCAGTATCCTGAATACTTCCAGAGAGTCACTGAATGAGGATGGTCTATACATTCAGTTCCAATATTCACTTCAGGCCAAAAAGGAACTCGAGAGGGTGTTTTCGAAAGTTGGGATAAAGTGGACCGCATTCAACCTACCACCGGCATTCGTATATACTTGTAGAATATAATCGGAAGGTTAGTCACTAGCTCAACAATTTCTTAAGATTCATGGATGGATGTCGCTGAGTTTGGTCCCAAAATTGAATACACATACTCAAACAATACTTTTCAGACATGAAATTCAAAATAGCTATACACACACTCATAAGGAAGGAAGTAGTAAAGATGAGGAAAACAAAGCATTCGATCGATCATGCGCTAAACGGCCTCGGAGTAAAGATCCACTAGGATCACATGTCAAAACCACCGTCGCCTCCGGCACCCGATCTTTTGTTGGACATTTCCAGCTTACCAAACTTATACGTGAATGTTAGGAAGTACTTCCTAGTCAACCATTTAAATTCGGCCCGCTGGTAAATTGACGGTTGATCGACGTTGAACTCAAAACCCTGTCTGTTGAAAAGATCCGTGATTCGAAATCCGACACTAATCTGACCTTCTTTGAATTTCTTTTCCCCGGAAAGATCAACTGCTCCCCTGCGCTGAGCGGTGCCCTGAACAGTTACCCTAGGCGCATTGTATGTGGCATTGATCTGCACAGAGGCTGTTTTTTTCCAGAAATCGAATGTGCCGGCGTATTTGATGTTGCCATTCGTTCCTCGCGTGTTCCAGTTGAGATCCTCATCTTCCTCATCATAGATCACATAGCTCAAATTTCCTGACAACGTGTTTCTCCACCAGGAGAAAGGCCTGAATATCAAAACCAATTCGGAACCAAAACTATGACTCTTATCAATATTGGCATAGGTCGTCGCTGAACGGTATTCATCATAATACTCTCGGACCCGCTGGATCATCCCCGTTGTGTAACGATAATAAATACTGGAGGTAATATTAAACTTTTTCTTCTCAATCGCATAACCGAGATCATAAGAATCAATGAACTCAGGCTGCAAGTATGGGTTGCCTACCTGAAGATTATAGGGATCTGCATAACTCGTAAAAGGGTTCAAATTGGAGGATGAAGCCCTGTTGATCCGTCGGCTATAACTCAAGCTGACCTCTGACTTCGGAGTAAATGCATAGCGTAAATGAAGCGATGGAAATACATTGAAATAGTCATTGACGATCCGGATGGAGTCAGAAACCAGATCCGGTATTTGGTAAGCCTTTTCCAAACGCACACCACCCTGGTACTTGAATTTGCCCAACTCCTGACCGAAGATCCCGTACACGCTGTAAATCTGTTCATTGTAGCGGTAAACAAAATTTGATATGGTATCTTCCAGAAAAACAAACTGAACAGTGTCGTATGATTGTGAGTACGTATCCACACCCTGATTGCGGTTGATCGCCTTCACGCCCGTTTCCATTCTGGCCTTCAGTTCCGGAAAAAGATACACCAGATCCCCCTGCTCTGAAAACACATTGTTCTTTTCTGTATT
>JBKCAB010000381.1:0-5601 GCA_046307935.1 Bacteroidota bacterium
ATCAGTCTTTTTTCATTCAGCTTGAATTCGTGGATGGCATTGAAACCAAATTGAAGCGGATCAACCCGGTACTCCTCAACAATGTATTTAGAGCGGTTGAAGGTCACATTATTCCCCGCGATTCCATTGGCGTTTTCCTGAGTGTACAGATTCTTGTAGTTAGCATTATACATCTCATCCCAGTTGATCTGACTGACGTTGGGATCAGTGCCCCATGCTTCTGTAAGTTGTTGGAATCGAACAGGATCCTTCTCCGCATAGAAGCTGGGGAGATTGCGGTAATAATCCGGTCTTGGGTCCGGCGCATCGTACCAGTTCAGGTTCGTATTTCCTGTGCGACCAAACGTTGCGTAGATGGCTGAGTTCAGCTTGTGTCGTTTGTTGGGTGTCCAGTAATGATTAAGAAAGACCGAAGGCCGGTGATTATTGCGTTCTCGGGCATTGCGCTTCACTTTTTCACCTGAAGTTCCTTCTGTTTGGTATCCCCAGAATGGATTGTAGAAGTTGTTGCCTGTGAGGTCAAAGGCCTCTTGCACAGCTATTCCGGCGCGACCCTGAACCGTTGGAGCTCCAAAACCAACCAGACCAAGACTGTGTTTATTGTTCAGTTTCTTCTCCAAAGAAAGGAAGTAGCTTCCTCCGTTGAAATAGGTGCCGTCCACATAACCTTCATCGCTCCATCTGAACGAACCTGATGCGGTGAAGGCCCAACCATTGTTCAACAATCCAGTTGAATGCGTTAGCATCACTCTGTTGCGGTAAGTACGGTTTGTTGACGCGTAGCTGAAACGCGAACCCTTCCGATCTTCAGATGCCCGCATGTCCATATTGGTGTAACCACCGATACCACTGAATGTATAGTTGGATGATCCCAGTCCAATACCAGCTTCCGGGTAGCGCGTCACGTCGTTCAATCCTCCCCAGAATGAGAAAATTCCCCAACCGAGTTCTGGATCGTTCATCGGAACTCCGTTGATCAAAACGGTGTAATGATCTGACTCCAATCCGCGGATCTGGTAACGTGCGTTACTGAAATTGAATCCTGCGGTTGCCGCAAAGACGTCACGAGAAGATTGTAACAGTCCCGAAATGTCCTGATTCTGAGCATCCGATTCAAGATCGTCAGCCGTTATACTGAAAATAACGACCTCAGCAGTATCCTGCACATTTTTCGTGGTGTCTGCAACCTGCGCTGTTCCTGATACAGACTGAATGAGGATAAGCGCTGAAATAATTTTTCGCATGATAATTGCTGTCAAATAATGTTACAAAAGTAGGCTAAATTTCATTCATGCCCGGACATTTTGAGTATAATTTAAACTTAATCGGTTAAGTATTAAACTGCTGTTAAATTGAGGGCTTTAATCAGTTTTTATTCGTTATTTTGTTGCTATGGGATCTAAACGTTTTTTATTTGTTCTTTTTCTCTTTTACGGTTCGGCTTTTGGTCAGGAATTAAAGCAAGGAAAGGAGTATAATGTAGTTTGTGTTGCGTTTTACAACCTTGAGAATCTCTACGATACCATTGTTGATCCTGATCCGAACAAAACGTTGCAGGATGATTTCACCCCGTTGGGCGATAAACGATTCGATACGCAACGTTACCAGCAGAAGCTTGAAAACATGGCAAAAGTTATTGCTGAATTGGGAACTGAAAGTCAGCCGGATGGTCCAGCAATACTCGGTGTTTGTGAGATCGAAAACCGTCTTGTACTGGAGGATCTGGTGAAAATGCCGGCAATCAGCGGTAGAAAATACAAGATCGTACATTATGATTCCCCGGATAGAAGGGGAGTAGACGTGGCGCTGCTGTATCAGGAAAAGTATTTTAAATACGAATCTTCGGCCTCTTATGTTCTGACCAACCCTGAGGATAGTTCATTCTTTACACGCAGTCAACTATTGGTATCCGGTGAGATCGGAGGTGAGGATTTCCATTTTATGGTTGCACACTGGCCATCGCGAAGAGGGGGAGAAAAGCGAAGCAGACCGCTCAGGATGCTGGCGGCCGAGCTGGGTTTGCATGTCATGGATTCAATAAAGAAGACAGATCCCGCAGCGAAGATCGTTTACATGGGTGATTTGAATGATGATCCGGTTAGTTTCAGCATCAAGAATGTCATCAAGTCTGAAGGAGACATTTCTCAGGTTGAGTCCGGAGACTTTTTCAATCCAATGGAAAAATTGTACGATCAGGGTATTGGGACACTGGCATATAGAGATAACTGGAACCTCTTTGATCAGTTTATCTGTACGTCTGCACTAGTGGAAAAAGGGGGGGATTTCTCCAATTACAAATATTACAAAGCCAAAGTATTTAATGCACCGTATCTTAAGAACTCCTCGGGAAGCTTTGTAGGATATCCGTTTCGAACGTATGTCGGTTCCACATGGCAGGGAGGCTACAGCGATCACTTTCCAGTATATATGTATCTAGTTAGAGAGAAATAACATGAAAATACGTTCGGGTTTTTTACTTCCAATACTGGTTCTGTTCCTTCAAGGTAAAGTCGTTGCGCAAGATACCATAAAGGTGATGTGGTACAATGTGCTCAATTACCCTGATATCAATTCTGCTCGGATCAGTTATCTTCAAACAATAGTGCAGCACGTGAAACCGGATGTATTTGTAGTTTGCGAGTTGACTTCAGCATCTGGGGCATCCAATATACTCAATCAAGCATTGAACGTCGGTACCTCCTCTTATGCTATGGTCAACTATGTCAACAGTCCTGATGATGAGAACATGCTCTATTACAATACGGAAAAGTTAGGTTTTGTGCGTCAAGAGGAAATCACGACCTCGCTCAGGAATATCAATGAATATGTGATGTATTATAAGGATCCAAGTCTTACCAGTACATCGGACACCGCATACCTGTACATGTATGCCTGTCATCTTAAAGCCGGCAATACCTCACAGGATGCAGCGGAAAGAGCTGGTGAAACTGCAGTTTTGAGAAGTTACTTGAATACGCGTCCGTATGCCGAAAACACCATTGTGGGTGGCGATATGAATATCTATTACAGCTCTGAAACCGCCTATCAAAATCTTGTTGGTCCCACTCAGGCGAATCTCCATGACCCGATCGGTCCGGGAAACTACCATGCTAATCCTGCATTTGCGATCCATCATACGCAAAGTACACGGATCGATCAAATTGACGGAGGCTCTACCGGTGGAATGGATGATCGCTTCGATATGATGCTGTTTTCTGATGATGTTCTGTTTGGCCAGAAAGGAGTTCAGTTCATTCCCGGATCGTACAGGGCGATCGGCCAGGACGGTAACCATTACAATATGGCGTTGAACACGCCTGTCAATAATTCTGAACCTGCCAATATCATCAACGCCCTATACTACATGAGCGACCACCTTCCGATCTATATGGAATTACTGGTCGGTGAAACGGTCGGAATGAACGAGTCACTCGATAAATTCGACAAAATCACACTGCATCCAAACCCGGCGAATGATATCCTGACTGTAACGACTGGAGGGTTCGGTGCCCTAGAAATTGCGCTTTCAGACATGACGGGCCGTACGCTTGATACGTTTAAATCGACAAGTGAAACAACTGTAATGGATGTTTCAGGTCTTTCTCCAGGCTATTACACGTTAACTCTTACCGGGACAAACGTAAAGGTAGTTAAGCGGTTGATGATCCAGTGATGCGACTTCTCGTCATTTTAGTACTCCTTCTTTCAGCGGGTTGCTCTTCTCGGATCCTCACGGTGAGTTCTACTTCAACTGAGGTAAGATCTACAGCATCATCAGTTGATACCTTGAATGCCTTGTACGTACTGATCGAACCCTACAGAGATTCAATGAACGATCAAATGGGAGAGGTTATCGCTAATGCTGATCAGGATTTTACCGTCAGGCGAAGGCCTTCCGGAAATTTGAATAATTGGGTAGCCGATGCAGTACTTGCAAATCAGATCCGGAACAAGCGCCTTTCAGAACCTGTCTTTTGCCTGTTGAATAACGGGGGAATCCGTTCTGCTATTCCGAAGGGAATAGTGACCATTGGTGACATTTACAAGGTTATGCCGTTTGATAACGAGGTGGTATGGGTTCGTCTCCCGCTAAAAGCACTGAAAGATATCCATTCGTATATCCTTGAAAAAGGGGGGGAGCCGATAGCGAATGCGCTTGTCACTAAGGACAGCCTGATAATGAACGGTTTATTGGAAAGACATACCCACTTTCTCGTGATCACATCTGACTACTTGCTCAATGGTGGCGATAATATGACTTTTTTCAGGCAGGCTGTCGAAAAAACGCCCACAGGAATGCTGATCAGAGATGTGCTCATTGAGGAAGCAAGAAGTCAGGGAGTGCTTATTGCCGATACAACCAACAGAATGCGATTCCAGGAATGAAAAGACGTGATTTTGTAAGGAATACCTTTGTTTTGGCGGGTGGATTCATCGTAAGTCCTTCAGAGCTAACTGCGATGCCATTCGGAAAAAAGGAGAGAAAGATCACCATTCTACATACCAACGATACCCATTCAAACATAGATCCTTTGCCTTCCAATCATCCTAAATTTCCGGGAATGGGAGGTGTTGAAAGAAGATCAGCCATTATCAATTCAATACGTGATACTGAAGAAAATGTGCTCGTTCTGGATGCCGGAGATATCTTTCAAGGTACTCCTTATTTTAATCTTTTCGGCGGCATTCTCGAAATGAAGGTCATGTCAGCCATGGGTTATGACGTTGCGACAATAGGAAATCATGATTTCGATGGTGGACTGGAAGGTTTTTTGAAGGCGAGTGAATATGCCCAATTTCCTTTTGTATGCTCCAATTATGATTTTTCCGGAACGATTCTAAAGGACCGCACTGTGCCTTCAGTAGTTATTGAAAAAGGAGGACTAAAAATTGGAATTCTGGGAGTTGGAATTGAATTGAGGGGTTTGGTGCCGCAAGAAAAGTATGGAAATACCGTTTTTCTCGATCCAATAGCTTGTGCAAATCGGGAGGCAGCAGCCTTAAAGAAAAAAGGTTGTGAGCTCATTATTTGCCTATCTCATCTTGGTTATTCCTACAAGGACGAGAAAGTATCGGACCTCCAGCTGGCGAGGTGTAGCCGGGATATTCACCTGATCATAGGAGGACATACCCATACATTCTTGGAACGACCAACAGAAGAAACGAATTTGGACGGACAAACCGTGCTGATCAATCAGGTTGGTTGGGGTGGAATTCAGCTCGGAAGACTCGATTTTTTGATTGAAGAAAAGATATTTTCAAGGAAAGATAGTCTTCGTGTGCAATAATTCTCTAACCTTTACATTTTAGATTACGTTAGTTGTTTATCAGACAAAATCCGAATTATGTTAAAACAAACGTTCTATTGTATATGTACTCTGGTCACGCTGACCGGATATACCCAAGAGGAAAAGATCATAGTTATTGACCGTGGTGAGCGCGGTAGGACCAAGGAGAAAAGAGAGCAGAAATTAGTGGACAACGAGTATGTCATAAAGTTCAGTCCACTTCAAATGGTGATGGGAGAGATCAATCTTGGTTTTGAAAAACGGATGAACGAACTTTCCAGTGTAGAGTTTGAACTGGGCCCAACACTTTCGG
>JBKCAB010000382.1:0-986 GCA_046307935.1 Bacteroidota bacterium
TAAAAATACCATTCTCATACGCCCGAAGGTAGTTTACAAATGAGGAGATCCTTCGTTTGGTAAGATTGACGTTATAATCCGTTTTGTGCAGCGGACTGGCAAAGCCTTTTACAGTCACCTTGATCCTGGCTCCTTTTTGCAGCTCTTCCAGCAACAGATCCCTGAATAGAAAGAGATCCTTCACCCCTTGGTCAACGTATTCAATAAAGAATGATTCGATATCCTCCCGAGCTTCAGCGGCTTTTTCTCCCGATAAACCGGAAGAATATTCTTGTTGATACTTCTCAATCATTTCGTGGTACTCCTGATATCCTGTCAAGTAATTCACTTTTGTAAGCGTATCCCATGTTTTCGGATCGGGACAATCGTTGTGAAAATAAAGTGTTACTGGTAAACGCTTGTTCAGTTCTGCCAGTGTCTCTTTTGGAGTGGGTGGTTCGACTTTAATTGGTGGAACAGCTGAAAAAACATCACTGCAACACGTTGGGTTCTTGCTATAAAGCACTCCTATCCTGTTACTTGTCACGTAGGAGGTGTCACCAGACTTAAAAAAGTAAAGGTCATTTGCGGCACTATTAATAGGCAAGCCCAAATTAGCCGGCTCTTCAAATTGTGTAGTGTACGCACTGGAGAAAACGTCGTAACCTCCAAGTCCATCATGCCATGAGGATGAAAAGTAAAGCGCCATCCTTCTTTCTTCCCACCACGGACTCAACTCATTATCTGGAGAATTGATCACCTTGATATTTTTTGGCTTACTGTATTGATTTCCGTTTTTAATTACACTGTACCAAATGTCCATTCCCCCCTCACCTTCAGCACGATCAGAGGAGAAAAACAATACTTCCTGCTCTTCCAGGACTCCAATATAAGGCATGGTGGTGTTGCTACCCGCTTCGTTTATGATCTCACCGAGTGAATCAGGTGCTGACCATTTCCCGTTCTCGTAACGTGCAACCATGATCTTACAGCGGTAATTGAATCCC
>JBKCAB010000383.1:0-1997 GCA_046307935.1 Bacteroidota bacterium
ACACTATTCACTTTTCAGATCTACACCGATTTTTTCGGTTACTCGCTGATAGCTGTTGGCGCAGCAAAATTAATGGATATCGAACTGACCTATAATTTTCATTCTCCCTTTTTCTCCCGCTCTTTTAAGGAATTCTGGCAGCGATGGCACATTTCACTGTCGAGATGGTTCCGCGACTACATGTACATCCCACTTGGAGGAAACCGGATCTCTATCCAAAAAAATGTATTGCTACTATTCCTCGTCATGTTCTTGAGCGGCCTTTGGCATGGAGCATCATATAACCACATCATTTGGGGTTGCGGTCATGCGTTACTGTTAATCGGTGAAAAGCTCAGCAGAATCAATAAGATCCGTAAAAGTTATCTTACAGACACCATCAGAATGGGTTTTGTTTTTTTGATGATAAGCCTGCTGTTTGTAACCTTTAGGGCAGAGAACATCGACCAGCTGAAACTCCTTTATGCTAAACTACTTGAGCTAAAGTGGCAAGACCTCTATTTCTGGATTGCTGAAAACCGCTATCGAAATTATGTGTTTGGGCTCATCATCTTACTCGTTGTAGACCTGTTGTGGAAAAATAAATCCGTGTCAGAACTACTGCCTAAAAGTATTCTTGTCAGATCCTATGCTACCATTTTTCTGGTTTTGTCCATCATCTTCTTGGGATCAACAGGTGGGGAAAAGTTCATCTATTTCCAATTTTGATGAGAGCAGTCGTAAAATACCTGATTATCCCATTGCTAGTCCTTTTTGCAGGTGATCGAACGATGGGTATAATTCTTGACAGACTTTATCTGAAAAATCATTGTAACTACAACGAGGGAGCGCTCAATGAATACCTTGCCGGAGTTGCACCGGACACACTGATTGTCGGAACCTCAAGAGCGATCCACATGATCATTCCTAATTCGATCGGCAAAAGTGTCAGGGTGCTTGGACAGCAACAGAAAAACCTCTTCTACCATCATTCGGTCATTTCTCTTTTAGCACAGCACAGGAAACTCCCCCGAAAAGTACTGATCCTGAACATAGAGGTATCAGATCTATACCTGGAGAATGCAGGCCGGCTATTACAGCAGGTGAGCTCGCTTTCCTATTTCTACAACAAAAATGAAGTGGTGAAAAGTTATATTAACCGAATCGGATCTTATGAACCTATTAAGTACCTGTCTTCGCTCTACCGCCATAATTCGAATGGTGTGTTGCTCTTTACCAACCCTTTGCAGAATATCTGTCCATCAAGTGGAGATAATGGTTATATTCCCCTTCAACGCGGTCCACTCGACAGCGTCAGAACAATGAGCGGGTTAAAAGAGGATGCCGGAAAATACAACTACAACAAGATCAATCCCGAATTCAAAAATTCCATTCACAAGATCAAAAAGCTTTGTGATGCCAATTCGATAGAATTGATCGTGCTCAATGGCCCTTATTTCAAACCTTTTTCCAACATGATCAAAGCTTCCGGAATGGTTTCAGAGATAGTTATCGGCGAAAATACAAAGTACATCGACTTTGTACGTCGACCAAAGTATCGATACAAAAGTATGGCATTATGGTATGATCATATTCACCTGAATCATGAAGGAGCTAAAGTTTACAGCCGGGACCTTGGTATGCTACTAAAAGAATCTGCAGCCGAAAACCGCAGTGTCATCAACAAGCGTTAGTTCTCCTTTCCATTCGTCCAGCTTGGAGAAGATCAGGCTATTTAAGTCCTCCATCTTGAGCGGGTAATAGCTGTGAAGCATTTTCACCAAACGATCGGTCCCGAAGTGCTCCCCTTCCAAATTTTCCAGCTCAACCACACCATCAGTGTAGAGTAAAAGTGTAGTATTGGGTTTTAAGGTGATCCTTCCGACATCGATGAATGGGAGCTCATCGAGCATACCCAAACCAATACAGCCTTTATCGAGCATTTCAACTTTTCTGCCATTGGACAGAATGGGATGATTGTGTCCTGCGTTTACATATTTCAATTCTCTGCTGTGCGC
>JBKCAB010000384.1:0-645 GCA_046307935.1 Bacteroidota bacterium
TTTATTTTTAGCAGACAATGGTAAATTATAAAAAAAACGAATGAAAATTGTAATCGCTCTTACCATTCTTTGTCTTTCCTCGAAGTTGCAAGCTCAGTTGATGACGGTAAGCGCAGAGGGTGGTGAACGAGTTATCGACTGGACTTCGGAGAAAAATAACCTATCCGAAGACAATCCATTTCTTTTCGGTAGCGGGTGTTCTGTTGGTCCCACCAAGGCTTATGTGTCATCTTGTCTGGCAGCACAAGGAAATTCGAGCTACAAAGCAAAAAATCTTTTTGACTGGGATCCACAAACAGCATGGGTGGAGGGAAAATCAGATTACGGAATAGGTGAATACTTTGAAGTTGATTTGATCCTTGGAGGCAGTGGTATATCTATTTTCAACGGATACCAAAAGTCCTATGATGCCTGGAAAAATAATTCAAGGGTTAAAAAAATCAAAGTCTATGCAGATGGACAACCCGTGTGTTATGTAGAATTGAAGGATCTCATGGGTTATCAAACTTTCAGCTTACCGGTAGATTATTTAACTCAATATGAAGATACTCTTCTTTTTGGAAAAAAAGTTACATCATCAAATATAAGAAGAGTTGTAAAGAGAGTTGAATGGGTAAGGGGTAAAAAATATGATATGTATAGGCA
>JBKCAB010000385.1:0-1118 GCA_046307935.1 Bacteroidota bacterium
CGCCCATCTACTTTGCATTTGAAGGACCCTTCGCGGAAGATGGCACGCCAGAAACATCTTATTTGTTCTTGGAGGTGAAGAATGCTGATTCTTTGGAGGCAAATATCATATCCAGAGGTTACGACGTTGAAAAGAAAGGAGATCTGAGCTACCATGCCAGTGGCGATGTGGCATTTGGATTCAAGAACAACCTGTTGGTGCTTGTCACAAAAAAGAAAGAGTTTGACGGAGAAAAGCTAACGAAGGAGGCTTTTGAAAAAGTAACCGGTGACATCAGCGGAGGAAAGATCGATGATATCTTATCTGCTGAAGGAGATCTGGTCATGGGAATCAGTGTTGAGAATCTTTACGGTACGTCGAATACAGATCTGCAGAATCTCAGTAAAGAGAAACAAAAGCAATTACAGGAGATGGTGGCAGATTCTTATGTCATGAGTACACTTGAATTTCAGAAGGGTGCGGCCGTTTTTGTGTCCAGGAATCTTTTGTCAGATGGTTTAGCCCAAAGGATGTTCTTTAAGAATGACGATCGCAGTACGATCCGCTCAGCATTGGGTTCTGGTGAACCCAGGATCGGAATCTCTGCGAATCTTGATATGAAAAAGATGCAGGCATTTATGAACGAGTTCTCCCCAAATGCAATGAAGGATCTTGCTGAATCAATCGGTGGTCCGGCTCAGTTCGCTCTGATGGCAGGAGGTGACGAAGCCTTATCCAATGTGGTCAGTGGCCAGCTTGGTGCGGTGATGGTTGGTGAGGCAATGGCAGGTGGTTCTTTGACGCCTGATTTTAATTTTTTCGTCGGATTGAATAAGGATGGACGCGCAATGGCAGAAACATTTAAAATTTTTCTGGAGGCTGGAATGGCGCAGGTGAAGCTGGATGAAAAAGGACTGTCAGGTTACTCCAATGCAGCATATGTTCCTGTTCAGGGAAAAAAGATCACAATTCCTTCGGGATGTGAAATGTTTGGAAAGAAAGGACTGACACTTTTCCTAAACCTGGACGGTTTGGATATGAAACAGTTCGATTTTGAAGGTGAGGAAAAGTTGATTCATCTGGTCAAATATGCCACATTCGAGATGGATAATTCGGGGAGCCGTCTTTATTTGAAAGCA
>JBKCAB010000386.1:0-648 GCA_046307935.1 Bacteroidota bacterium
CAAACTTCGGCATTCATCAGACATGATGTAGGCAGTAACAGCATCCAACTTTATATGGGCATTTTCAAGTCGAAAGCGGTAGACCTCCGGAGCTATGACCAGATAATCGTCCGGGAGTCTTTCATGAAGAAAGGTAACAGAGGGAAGATCTGAGCTCCAGGAAATATCAAGAATCCCAAACTTTTCGAGTTCCTGAAGTTGCCTATTCAATTCATCTTTTGTCACTTTTAATCGTTTATGGATCTCAGCCTCATTTATCTCGAAATATTGTTCAAATATACCTGGGTAACTCCTTGATAATAATGTCGTTAAACTAAGATATTTCTCTTGTTTAACCTGAAAGTTATAAAGCTCGCGGTTTCCAACTGCAAATTTCACTTTTGTTGGATGAAACACACCTTCTGAAAATGAGAGATCCCCATTCAATTCAAGGAACTTTAGACAGTTATAAGTTGCTAAAAGCTCGAGCTTGAAGTGTTCGCAAAGCTTCCTGATATCAAAGAAATAAGTTTCATTCTTTCCTGATCCAATGGCTACTCGAAGATGATTGCACAAGGCTCTGTACGTTAGTTTGATCGTTTCAATTGGAGGGAACTGAATACTGAATTGTTCTTGGAGTCGAATCATGTCTTGATCTTCCCAGAAAAC
>JBKCAB010000387.1:0-1208 GCA_046307935.1 Bacteroidota bacterium
GATGTGTACTACCCAGGTGAAAGCGAAGTTGAAGAATTCTACATGTCTGTGTTGCTCGATAGAGAGAAGGCCAGAAATGTAATTGTTTATTCCACAGAAGGAGGTATGGACATCGAGCACGTAGCTGAACATACTCCTGAAAAGATCTACAAAGAATTTATCGATCCACGCGTTGGACTTCAAGGTTTTCAAGCAAGAAAGATTGCATTCAATCTTGGACTTTCAGGAGAGGCGTTCAAACAGATGACGAAATTCATTTCATCGTTGTACAAAGCGTATGAAGGAATAGATGCTTCGATGTTCGAGATCAATCCTGTTCTGAAAACATCCGACAACAAGATCATCGCTGTTGACTCAAAAGTTACACTCGATGGAAATGGATTGTACCGCCACCCAGATTACGCGGCTATGCGTGACATCACAGAAGAAGATCCAACAGAAGTGGAAGCCGATGAGGCCGGATTGAACTTCGTGAAACTGGACGGGAACGTGGCATGTATGGTAAACGGAGCCGGTTTAGCGATGGCTACAATGGACATCATCAAGTACTCCGGAGGTAACCCTGCCAACTTCCTTGACGTGGGAGGTACTGCGAATGCGGAACGTGTAGAAAAAGCCTTCCACATCATTTTGAAAGACCCGAATGTAAAAGCGATCCTGATCAACATTTTTGGCGGTATCGTGCGATGTGACCGCGTTGCCCAAGGTGTGGTGGATGCCTACAAGAACATCGGAAACATTCCGGTTCCGATCATCGTTCGACTTCAGGGCACGAACGCAGAAGAAGCAAAGCGCCTGATCGATGAATCTGGACTGAATGTGCACTCTGCCGTGCTGCTTCAAGAAGCAGCCGATAAAGTAAAAGAAGTACTGTCTTAACAGAAACGAATACCAACTATTGTAAGGCTTTCCGGTTTTGGGGAGCCTTTTTTGATGGGTAAGCTATTGGCAATGAGCTTGAAAAAATAGCGATTCTGTGATCAGTAAAGTCATTTCAGGGGATGAAATAGTCGATTCAGGAATAAAGAAACAGTCGGTTCAGGGAGAAAAAACAGTCGGTTCAGGGAGAAAAAAAAACAGTCGGTTCAGGGAGAAAAAACAGTCGGTTCAGGGCCATCCCAGCACCGACAGTTTTTTAAAAAAAAACAAAACACCACAAAAAACCCTGACACCCTTGCAAAATAAAAGATGAAAACCCCCACCCGATT
>JBKCAB010000388.1:0-3228 GCA_046307935.1 Bacteroidota bacterium
GATTTACCCGAGGAAAGGTTACATGTTAACAGGTACTATTTCTCTATCGAAACTGATTCATAATTGAATGAAAACAACTCGTAATTTTTCACCTACGAAATCAACTGAATGCCTATTTTCGTACAAAATCCAATCAAATGAAAAGAATACTGGTTATCCTCCTCGGCTGTTTGTGCAATTTCGGCTTGCAAGCGCAGAAAAAAACCTCGACAACTTCAAACTCAGTACTTCCGTACGATGGCTCAACCGTTAGTTCCCTAGCATTTAGAAATGTGGGACCTGCGCTTACGTCCGGCAGGATCGCTGATATCGCTGTACATCCTAAACAGCACAACAAATGGTACCTCGCAGCAGCTTCAGGGGGTGTGTGGTACACGGAAAACCATGGAACGACATTTACCCCCATTTTCGATAGTTATGGATCGTTTTCTATTGCATGCGTTGAGCTTGCTCCATCGGATGATAACATTGTATGGGTTGGAACCGGTGAGAACAACAATCAGCGATCGGTAGCATATGGCGACGGCGTGTATAGATCAATCGACGGTGGAAAATCGTTCACGAACATGGGTCTTAAGAAATCCGAGCACATTGGCAATATCATCATTCATCCAACTGACCCGAATACCGTCTGGGTTGCGGCTTATGGCCCGGTTTGGAGCGCTGGCGGTGAACGGGGAGTTTATAAGACAACCGATGGAGGAAAAACATGGGAAAGAACCTTGTTTATCTCCGATGAGACCGGAATTTCCGAGATCGCTATCGATCCCACTAATCCTGATATCTTGTATGCCGCGGCTCATCAGCGTCGTCGCCACGAATGGACCTATATTGGCGGAGGACCTGAATCTACGATCCACAAATCAACTGATGGAGGCAAAACCTGGAGAGAGATTGCCAGCGGACTACCTCAGGGAGAAATGGGCCGTATCGGACTTGCTGTTTCACCTGTTGATCCCAATTATGTATACGCAATAATTGAAGGGCGTGGGGATAAAGGCGGTTTTTTTCGTTCCACCAATAAAGGAGAAAATTGGTCCAAAATGAGTGGCTTCAACACCAGCGGAAACTATTACCAGGAGATCGTTTGTGATCCCTTTGACAAGAACAAGGTTTTCGCGATGGATACTTACCTGCATCACACTGAAGATGGTGGAAAGAACTTCAAAATGACGGGTGAGAACAAAAAGCACGTAGACAACCACGCCATGTGGATCGATCCGAACAACAGCGACCACTGGATCGTAGGCTGCGACGGTGGGATCTACGAAACCTATACACATGCCAAAGAATGGAGGTATTACGACAACATTCCGATCATTCAGTTCTACAAAGTTGCGACTGATAATGACTATCCGTTCTACAATATTTACGGTGGAACGCAGGACAACAATTCCATGGGAGGTCCGGCTGCTACTGGTAACGTTACAGGCATTGTGAACCTCGACTGGTACATCACCAACGGAGGTGACGGATTCGAATCTGCCATCGACCCGAAAGATCCCAATATCGTGTATGCACAAGCGCAATATGGCTGGCTGGTGCGTTTTGACAAGGCATCCGGTGAGAAAGTTCCGATTCAGCCTTTACCAGGTAAAGGTGAAGATGCGTACCGCTGGAATTGGGACGCACCACTCTTCGTTTCACCTCACGATCACAAAACGATCTATTTTGCTGCCAACAAAGTGTTCAAGAGTTCGAATCGCGGCGACGACTGGCAGGTGATCTCACCTGACCTCACACAGCAGATCGATCGCAATAAGCTTGAAGTTATGGGTCAGGTGTGGACCATGGATGCGGTCATGAAGAATGCGTCTACAACCATCTATGGGAACATCGTTGCACTGGATGAAAGTCCTAAAAAGAAAGGTTTACTCTTTGCCGGAACGGACGACGGACTCATTCAGATCAGTGAGAACGATGGTGGAAGCTGGACTAAAATGCTTTCCTTTCCGGGCGTACCAGCAAATACCCGTGTGAATATGCTCACGGCCTCGCTGCACAACGAAAATGAAGTGTTCGCCGTATTCAACAACCATCGATCCGGAGATTTCAAGCCCTACATAATGAAAAGTTCAGATAAGGGAAAAACATGGGTTTCCATTTCATCAAACCTTCCTGAAAGAGGTTCTGTGTATTGCATCAAACAAGACTTCATCGACCCAAACTTGCTGTTCGTGGGAACCGAGTTCGGTGCTTATTTCTCCAACGACGGAGGTAAGAACTGGACAAAACTCGGTGGACTTCCGACCATAGCGATCTATGACCTGGATATACAACAGCGCGAGCATGACCTGGTTGCGGCGTCATTCGGAAGAGGATTCTACGTTCTCGACAATTATTCCCCACTTCGTGACCTGAAAAAGGAGAACCTCGACAAGAAGGCTCACCTGTTCCCTGTTAAAGATGCCATGCTCTATATTTCGGCAGATCCGCTTGGACTGGACGGAACAGGATTTCAGGGACACAATCTCTGGGCAGCGAAGAACCCGGACTTTGGCGCTACGTTCACACTGCACATCAAAGATGAATACAAAACCCTGAAGCAGCTTCGTCAAGAAAAAGAGAAAGCACTGGAAAAGGACAAAAAGGATGTCTACTATCCTTCTTTCGAGGAAATCAAAAAAGAGGAAATCGAGGAAAAGGCACAGCTGATCTATGTTATACGTGACGCCTCCGGTAAAGAACTGAAGCGACTGATCCACTCTCCATCCAAAGGTATTTCACGCGTGACATGGAACTTGCGATCGGAATCAACAGGACCTCTCAGCACTGGAAGAAACAACGACAACAGCGGATTCTTGGTTCCAGCTGGCACGTATAGCGTCGAAGTCATGTTAGTGAAAGAAGGAAAATCTGAAATACTCGTCCCGGCAACCAATTTCAATGTAAAAGCACTGAACAATCAGACACTCGTGACACAAAATCCTCAGGATCTGCAAAAATTCAGGGAGGATGTGGCTGAGACTTCCAGAAAAGTGAGAGGAACATCCAAGCTGATGAACGAAACGAAAGAAAGGATCGACCTCATTCAGACGGCTTTGTTGAGTTATCCGAATACGGACGTCACCCTGCTTGAAAAGATAAGGGCTATGAAGCTGAGTTACGCAGCGTGTGAAGTATTGATGAACGGTGACCGCACACGAACATCGAGAGAATTTGAAGCTGCACCGGGTATTTCGGAACGAATGGGTCTAGTAGAATATGCAGTGTGGGACAATACAGTAG
>JBKCAB010000389.1:0-5136 GCA_046307935.1 Bacteroidota bacterium
ATATTGGGCTCAATGGTACAAAAGGGAAAGTTTGCAGATTGAGCCTTCGCATTCGACAAACAGTTAAAAAGGGTCGATTTACCCACATTAGGCAATCCCACAATCCCACACTTCAATGACATTTCCTTTAATTTTAGACAAAGATAACACATCAGTCTAAAGAAAGGATAGCTTGAGTCGCTGAAACAGCTGGCGGATAATCACTATCTTCGTAAAAAGAACACTTCATGGATATTTTTTTGATTATACTGATCATTTTGCTGATATTGGCAACCATGATCACAGCGGTCGGATATGCAATGTCCCCGAAGATAAACTTCTCCGAATCGATCGTCATACACAAAAGCGCTGATGAAATCTACAAATACATCGCTGACTTCGAAGAATTCGTGAAATGGAGCCCATGGTCAGAAAAAGATCCTGAAATGGTACAAAACTTTGAGGGCGAGTGCATGTCTTTCGGACACAAGTACATCTGGAAAGGAAACAGTAAAGTAGGGACAGGATCCATGGAGATCACACACCTTGAGGTCAACAGAAAAGTGGACATCCTTTTGAATTTCGGTAACAGAGGAAATTCTCAAACAAGTTTCATACTGCATCCCGACAATGGAACAACACGGGTTGAATGGGTTTTCGATACTGACCTCGGAAAAAGTCCGGCCTCTCGATTATTCGGTCCACTCATGCGCAAATTCATCCGAAAGGATTTTCAGCACGGACTACAAAACCTTAAAAGACTGAACGAACAATGAGATTCCAACTACTGCTTGTAGGCACATTATTCATACTGACGGTCAAATCGCAAAGTGACTCAGCATTTATTCGACAAATCTTTAATGAGGCGCTCAGCAGAGGAAAAGCCTACGAGGACCTGCGCAGTCTTTGTAAGGATGTTGGTGCCCGCCTATCAGGATCGGCGGAAGCACAAATGGCTATCGAATGGAGCAAGGAGCGAATGGAGCGGTATGACTTTGATAGGGTATATCTTCAGGAGATCATGGTTCCACACTGGGAGAGAGGGACAAAAGAAAGCGGATGGATACGCGACACCAAAGGACGTCTGCACAAGGTTAATATGCTCGCTCTAGGTGGATCAGTCGGCACGAATGGATTGTTGGAAGGTGAACTTATTGAATTCAAGCACTTGGATGAGTTGAAAGAGGCAAAGCGGTCACAAGTTGAAGGTAAGATCGTTTTTCTAAACCAACCAATGAATGAACAACAGATCAATACGTTCAGGGCATATGGAGGATGCTGGCCGATAAGAGGCCTTGGTGGTATTGAAGCATCAAAGCTCGGTGCAAAAGCTGTCATCATTCGTTCACTAGGCATGCCAATAGATGCGCATCCACACACCGGATCGATGCAATATGCGGACAGTATTGAAAAAATTCCTGCTGCAGCTGTGTCGACTGCTGATGCTGAAATGATCGCTGAAATGATCAAAGAACAAAAATTGCATTTTGTCATGGAGATGGACTGCAGGAACTATCCGGATCAGCCCTCATATAATGTGATCGCAGAATTGACCGGCAATGAATTCCCAGACAGAATAATCACGTTTGGTGGCCATTTGGATTCGTGGGATACCGGTGAAGGCGCTCATGATGATGGCGCCGGTGTCATCCATTGTCTTGAGGCCCTAAGGATTCTTCGAAAACTGAATTACAAGTCCAATAACACCTTGCGTGTTGTTTTTTTTATGAACGAAGAAAATGGCAATATGGGTGGCAAAACGTATGCAACATGGTCAAAAGAAAAAGGTGAGACTCAGATCGCAGCACTAGAAAGTGACAGAGGTGGTTTCTCTCCCCGAGGATTTCATTGCGACGGTAGCGGTGAACAAGTGGAATTTCTCCGTAAACTCGCACCCCTTTTCCTCCCCTATGAGATGCATGACTTCGAAAAAGGTGGCGGAGGAGTCGATATTGGTCCGCTTAAAAATGTATTTCCTGGCATACCTCTTTTTGGATTTGTACCGGACTCACAGCGCTATTTCGATTTCCATCATGCACCCACCGATGTTTTTGAAAACGTAAACAAACGAGAATTGGAACTTGGTGCCGCAGCCATTGGAGCAATGGTCTACCTTTTGGACAAGAATCTATAGGCATTTAAACAGCACCTGTTGATAATTTCAAGTTCGCTAAATCCCTTTATTTCTTCTTTAAAACGTACATTTGTACTACAATTTCGGGCACAGTAATTATACCAAAACAAACCAGAGAGTATGGCTCACGATATTTTTGAAAGAATTAAGACCAACCGAGGTCCGATTGGCATGCATGCGAAAGAATCACATGGCTATTTCACTTTCCCAAAGCTGGAAGGTGACATTGGTCCGCACATGATCTTCCGTGGGAAGAAACGACTGAACTGGAGCTTGAACAACTACTTAGGACTTGCCAACCATCCTGAAGTTCGAAAGGCAGATACTGATGGTGCTGCGCAATTCGGATTAGCAGCTCCAATGGGGGCACGAATGATGAGCGGTAACTCGAACTACCATGAGCAACTGGAGGCAGAGCTTTCCACTTTTGTTCACAAGGAAGATACGATCCTCTGTAACTTTGGATACCAAGCAATGGTTTCTGCCATCGACTGTTTGGTAGACCGTCGTGATGTGATTGTTTACGATTCAGAATCACATGCTTGTATCATCGATGGAGTGCGTTTACACATGGGAAAACGTTTCGTCTTCAAGCATAATGATGTCGAGGATTGTGAAAAGCAGCTGGAAAGAGCGACCAAATTAGTGGCTGAAACAGGGGGTGGTATTCTTGTTATTACAGAGGGGGTTTTCGGTATGCGCGGTGATCAGGGCAAACTGAAAGAGATCGTTGACTTGAAGAAAAAGTTCAATTTCAGACTTTTTGTTGATGATGCGCACGGAATTGGTACACTCGGTGCTACCGGTGCAGGAACAGGAGAGGAACAGGGATGCCAGGATGGTATCGACGTTTATTTCGGGACCTTTGCCAAATCTTTTGCGTTGATCGGAGGATTCATCTCATCTGAGGAGCAAGTAGTGGAATACTTGCGATACAACATGCGTTCACAAATCTTCGCGAAATCGCTCCCACTTCCTCTGGTTGTAGGTGCATTGAAGCGACTGGAGCTGATGCGAACACAACCTGAACTGAAACAAAAACTTTGGGACATTACGAATGCATTACAGTCTGGCTTGAAAAATGCTGGATTTGAGATCGGCCCAACCAATTCATGTGTAACGCCTGTATACATGAACGGTTCAATACCAGAATCGACCAACCTGATCTTCGACCTTCGTGAGAATTACAACATCTTCTGCTCTATGGTGGTCTATCCGGTGGTTCCAAAGGGAATGATAATTCTCCGTCTTATACCTACTGCCGTTCACACAATGGAGGATGTGAATTACACCATCGAGTGTTTTTCGAAGATCGTTGGAAAACTGAAGGCAGGAGAATACATGTCAGACAAGATTGCATCAGTATAAAATAGAATACAATAGAAATAGAAAAGGTCGGTTAGCCGACCTTTTCTATTTATTGATTTTTACGATTGCTGAGTTAAACCTTTATCTATTTTTAGTTCTCCCATTCTGGAAATAACTTCCCAAAACGGGAAGCACAACCCTCCAAAATAAACCAAAATCACCGAAAGTTTCTGATCTTGAGATTTTGGCACAATTATTAGAACTGTGATTCCAAATACTGATCCATGAAGACTCAACATTTCGATCACATTATAATCCTAGAAGACGATCAATTTTTCGGAAATCTTCTACGGTTTTATCTGATTAACCATGATCTAATGAACGTGAAATGGTATCAGGATGAAGATAAATGTCTTCAAGAGTTCCCTAATTCTGGCCAGTGCCTGGTATTGATCGATCATCATCTCAACCATTCCAATGGCATAGACATGATGAAAAAAATACGTGAAAAGAACATTGAAACGAAATTCGTTTACATTTCAGGTCAGGAGTACTGCAATGTGGCCATTCACGCCATGAAAGAAGGGGCGATCGAGTATATTGAAAAGAACAAGGATGCACTTCTACGTCTCGGTAATACGGTGAAGACATTGTGCAAGAATCCGAATGCTGATACATACACACTGTTCAAAATGAACCAGTTCCTTAGTCCTTCAAGAGGGCAGAATTCAATTGGTCAGCAAGCCTCCTGATTTCCTCCTCCGTATTATCGGTATGCAAGTTGATCCGCAGACACTCCTCGCTTTCAGGAACAGTTGGTGAAAAGATCGCTTTAACTCCAAACCCATTCTGTTGCATTTTACGAGCAACACTATCAAGCTTTTCTCGATCTCGAAAATGGATGATCTGAATTGGAGAGTATTCATAGGAACATGCGAATGCCTTTGGGAGAAGACTTCTCAATAAACTTATATTTCGCAATAGTTTTATTCGTCTGTTTTCGAGATCAGTCCTGCTCAAGATCTCATTCACACGAAGATAACTGTGCGGAGGAAGGGCCGTAGTGTAAATAAATGACCGTGCGAAATTGATCAGGTAGGTTCTCAGCAAATTATTCCCTAACACAGCTGCTCCATGAGCTCCAAAAGCTTTACCAAAGGTTGTAACCTGCGCTAATACTTGATCTTGTAATGCAAATTCGTGAACCATACCTTTGCCATTTTTTCCAAGAACCCCGGCTCCATGGGCCTCATCAACGATCAGATAAGCCCCAAAACGATCAGTGAGCTTTGCTAATTGCTCCAAAGGAGCAATATCACCCTTCATCGAATAGAGACTTTCGACAGCCACGTATATGTCTCCACCATGCTGCTTATCGAGCAGTCGCTCAAGATCTTCAATATCGTTATGCTTGAAAGAAAAGGAACTTGCATGCGAAAGACGAATCCCATCACGAATACTTGCGTGGATATCACGATCATACAACACTGTATCGCCTTTCTGGGGAATGGAAGAAAACAAGCCAAGATTTGCATCATACCCAGAATTAAAGAAAAGTGCAGCGGCGTAACCAAAAAAACCGGCAACACTTTGTTCACAATCCAAAGCAGATGTGGAAGTTCCGGAAATAAGTCGCGATCCCGTTCCGGAGAAGAGCTCCTCTGACGTATCAACACGCAATTTGGCGAGAGAAAGATAGTCATTCGAGTAAAAAT
>JBKCAB010000390.1:0-1288 GCA_046307935.1 Bacteroidota bacterium
CTGAAGAGTCCAGCGAAAATCTCTCGGGAAGTGTTCAGCTTGGATTCTTCAAAGTAGGTTACCGGGAAAAGGTAAAAGGTTATCCGCTTGTACTTCAGTTTGTGATCAAACAGGATTATCTGAATGACAAGCTTTCGTTCCAGATTCAGGTTTGTACGGCAGGCTATTTGGAAGAAGAGGTACATCGTCCGATTGAAATTGTCTTGGAGAAAATGCAGAATTTTGAATGGGAAAACTCAACCGTTCACTGGATTCGCAGCAAATGGCTTCTTGTGCACGAGATCGATTCGATCGCAAATTTTGATGCTTCAGTACTTGCAGAAAAATTCCTGCATGAATTCTCTCAACGGTGCGCTGTCGCACACGCAGATTTCAAAGGCCTTCGCTTTGTAGAACCCGCGATAGAAAAGCAACGGCTAACTGGCTCAGAACTGCTCGATAACATCACTGTTTCTTTTTCTTCGGTTTTCTCCAATCAGATCTACAAAGAAAGAAACATGATGAAAGGCTGCAGGTACATCGATTACGTGTATTCCAATAAAAAAGTAACCCATTGGCTTGGCTGGGGACTAGAGTATAATGAGTCGCAACTGAATGCTATTGTGCTGTTCTCTGTTTCCGATACCATAAAAGGTGCTCATCTTGTTGATATTGCCGACCTATTTATCAAAGAAAACCCGGATTGGAAGCAATCCATACCCGATGATCAAAGTACAGTAGAACCTTTATGGATCTTCAACTCATTACCGGAACAAAACCTGAAATGTTCTTCGGAATGGAACCGGAACTACAGCGCGAAGTATGCCCAAATCGACAATGAAAAACGATACTGGTGTCCAAAACACAACGACGACAAACAATGGATCCAGATCCAATTGCCTGCTTTAAAGGAAATAAAACGGTTAAAAATACAAGGGGCACCTCACGGGAAAAATTTCATTCAAAAGTTCAATCTGGCTTACTCAATAGACGGAAAAACCTGGCAAAAGATCGATCAGATCGAAGCACTAAGCTCAGGAGATGAAACTAAAGAAATTGTCTTTGATCAGACCATACGCGCACTTTACTTAAAAATAGAACCTACTGAATTCGTTGGGTACCCCGGTTTAAGAATGGATGTACAGGTGATGGATGTGATGCCTTCAAAAATGGAACTCATCACACGAATGCCAATCATAAACGATGAAAGTTTTGAAGATTTTACCCGATTTATAGAGGATAACGTAAAAAGTTTTCAAAACTATTTCAAAGCGCACATTGGCTTTTAAGAAAATTTCTATCTTCGGGA
>JBKCAB010000391.1:0-1164 GCA_046307935.1 Bacteroidota bacterium
GCGGGATTTTTTATTCTATGTAGGGTTTTACTTTCGAAGTCAGGATTGTACCTTTGGGTAAAATCTGAATGACATGCGTTTTTTCATTCTTTGCTTTCTGATCCTGTCAACATCGCTGAATGCCCAGCAATTAAGGATTCCTGCCAATACTGCCGCAGATGTGCTCTTGATCAGTGAAGATATTAAAAGGAATATGGGGATTCCTTCCGAGGGAATTATGGATCGCTTCGCTGTTTATCGCCTGGGCAACGGATTTTACACCTCATTTGTGGCGAAGATCGGTTCAGCGTACGATCCTCAATTCTTTCAAGCGCATGGTATTATTTGCGGAAATCCCGTTAATGGTATTGTTTCCTTGAAAATACCTGTAGGAATGCTTGGACAGCTCCATCAACTTCAGGGCTTGGAGATTCTTCAGCTTTCTGGCAAGATAAAACCCTTTCTTGACAAAGCAGTCAAAGATACCCGGGCTGACAGCGTACACTTGGGAATTGACCTTCCGCAGTCGTTTACCGGAAAAGATGTTTTGATCGGCATCACTGACTGGGGATTTGATTACACCTCTCCTATGTTCTATGATACATTGCTGCAGCAAACACGGATATTTGCTGCCTGGGATCAATACAAAACTTCAGGACCTACACCAATCGATTTCGCCTATGGTACTGAATACAACAGTCCGTCTGCGCTAATTGCTGCAGGATCCGACACAGCCAATATTTACAGTTATTCGACACATGGGACCCATGTGGCAGGCATTGCAGGAGGAAGCGGTGCCGGTATCAACTATCGTGGATTTGCATTCGATGCACAGTTGCTATTTGTGACTTTTTTAGTAGACGAAGGAGCTGTACTTGATGCATGGGAATGGATGGTACAGAAAGCCCAGGCAGAGCAAAAGCGGCTTGTGATCAATATGAGTTGGGGCCTTTATCATATTGGTACACTGGATGGCACTTCGTTGCTAAGTCAAGCGATTGACGGCTATGCGGCACAGGGCGTTGTTTTTGCTAACTCAGCAGGAAATAATGGAGATGTGAACTTTCATATCATGAAAGAATTCAATAATGATACGATCGCTTCGCGGATCAACTTTTATTCGTATGCCTCGACTGGAAATATTTGGGGTCAGTCGGTTCACATGTGGGGAGAGCAGGGTCAAAA
>JBKCAB010000392.1:0-6819 GCA_046307935.1 Bacteroidota bacterium
CGTAGGAATTCCGGCTTTGAGGTAAAATTCCTTTTGAAATCCTTTATCTCTGATGATCCTGAGAACACGGGGTTCAGGAAAAACCTTAACGCCTTCCAATTCCAAAGCCTCCAAAGCTTCAACGTTGATATTCTCGATCTCAACAGTTAAAAGTTGCTTATCTTTTCCGAACCGGTACACCGTATCATAATCATCAAGCTTACCAACGGTGAACGAAGCAGCTGTTTTACTGCATGGAGCATTAGGATCAGGATCGAGTACATGGACCTGCAGATCGACGTTGATCGCTTCCTGTATGAACATGCGTCCAAGTTGACCCCCGCCGATCATACCGAACTTGAAATCTTTTCCGTACCAGTTCTGACCCATGCTGCAAATATACATTGATCGTTGCTTTGTAAGTCAGTTGTTAACAATCTTACTCTTTCTGTTGACTTTTCTTCATTTGAGTTTAGACCCGAAAAGGATATCTTTGCCACCTAGGAAAATTCATTTTTTTGGTACAGGTTTCTGATAAGCAATTTGATGTCTTCCTTTCCGAAGAAGAGATCCTTCGAGAGGTCCGGTCACTCGCGTGGCGTATTTCTGAGGATTACCGTGACAAGGAGGTACTGTTCATCGTTCTACTGAACGGTGCGTTCATGTTTGCAGCGGATCTGCTCAAGGAGATTCAGGTTCCTGCTGCCGTATCATTTGTGAAATTGAGTTCTTATCATGGTGGTACCGAAAGCTCAGGTAAGGTACAGGAGCTCATTGGACTTAATGAGACGTTGGAGGGAAAAAATGTGGTGATCATTGAAGATATCGTTGACACCGGGACCACCATGGATAACCTTATTCCCATAGTATACGAAAAATTGCCTGCTTCGGTTAAGATCTGCACACTGCTTTACAAACCGGAAGCGTTCAAGGGTAATTTTTTACCGGATTACGTCGGGTTTTCCATTTCCAACGCGTTTGTGGTTGGATACGGATTGGATTACAATGGACTGGGAAGAAATTTGAAAGCTATTTATCAGTTGAAAAAATAAGAATGATCATGTTGAATATCGTTTTGTTTGGTCCTCCGGGAGCAGGAAAGGGAACACAGTCGGAAAGACTGATCGAAAAATATGGGTTGGTGCATTTATCGACAGGAGATATCTTCAGGGCAAATATTAAAGGGGAAACATCACTCGGACTGCTCGCGAAGAGCTACATGGATAAAGGCCAATTGGTGCCTGATGAAGTAACGATTAACATGCTTAGATCAGAAGTTGAGAAATACTCGTCACCTAAGGGGTTCATTTTCGATGGATTCCCGCGAACCAATGCGCAGGCCAAGGCACTGGATCAACTTCTTTCTGATATGGGAACAGCCATTACAGTTATGCTTGCATTGGAAGTGGAGGAGAACGAGCTTAAGGAACGTTTGAAGAAACGTGCTGAAGTGAGTGGCAGGGCGGATGATGCTGACCCTGAAGTAATTCAAAACCGGATCCGTGTGTACAATCAGGAGACCTCCCCGGTGAAGGATTACTATTTGACACAGGAAAAATTTGTGGGCATCGACGGCATTGGCTCGATCGACGAAATTACGCAACGTTTGTTCTCTGCTATAGAAAGTATCTGATCACATCAAATGACAATAAATGAGCCGGCCACCGAGCCGGCTTTTCTGTTGTGGTGAATAATCCTAACTTTGTGGTCAATTCCTTGCCGATGGCCTCTGATAATTTTGTTGATTACGTAAAGATCCACTGTACCTCTGGAAATGGTGGTGGCGGTTCTACTCACCTCCGCCGGGAGAAATATATCCCCAAAGGAGGTCCCGATGGCGGAGACGGTGGCAGGGGAGGTCACATCATAGTGAGAGGCAATAAACAGCTTTGGACGCTACTGCATTTGAAGTATCAAAAACACATCAAAGCAGGTCATGGCGCACACGGTTCCGGAGGTCTTAAAACGGGTGCCCAAGGTGAAGATGAGTACATTGAAGTTCCATTAGGGACAGTTGCCAGAGATGGTGAGTCCGGAGAGTCCCTTTTCGAGATCACTGAGGATGGAGAAGAAAGGATCTTGGTCAGAGGCGGAAGAGGCGGTATGGGGAACAACCATTTCAAATCACCAACCAATCAGACGCCCCGCTATGCACAACCCGGTGAATCCGGAGAAGAAGGATGGAAAGTACTTGAGCTGAAAGTTCTGGCTGATGTTGGTCTTGTAGGATTTCCGAATGCGGGAAAGAGCACCTTACTTTCTGTTTTATCCGCAGCGAAACCAGAGATCGCGAATTATCCTTTTACAACACTTCGCCCAAATCTTGGCATTGTAGGTTACAGGGATCACCGGTCTTTCATCATGGCGGATATTCCGGGTATTATCGAAGGAGCGCATGAAGGAAAGGGACTAGGACTTCGTTTCCTAAGGCACATTGAACGAAATTCATTGCTGCTCTTCATGGTGCCTGCCGACAGTGAGGATATCCACAAGGAATATAAGATACTGCTGAACGAGTTGAAACTGTACAATCCCGAATTGTTGCACAAAGAGCGGATACTTGCGGTCACAAAATCAGACATGTTGGATGATGAGCTTAAGCAGGGACTGAGCAAGGATCTGCCCAATATACCGTATGTGTTTGTTTCCTCGGTAGCTGAGCAAGGCCTGACCGAGCTCAAAGATCTGATCTGGAAACACCTGAATAAATGATCGAATACTTCGAAGAGATCGATAGGAACATTGTACTGACTGTCAACGCATGGCATAGCCCGGCAATGGACGAGTTCATGTGGTGGATCTCCCAGAGAATTATTTGGATACCGTTTTATCTTCTTCTTCTTTATCTTGCCTGGAGGCGACTTGAAAGAAAGTCATTTCTTGTATTTCTATTGTGTGCCATTTTCACTGTTGTTTTGGCAGATCTGATCTCCGTTCAATTGTTCAAAGAGGTTTTCATGCGTTACCGCCCCTCACACCACGCTTTGCTTACAGACCATTTACATTTTTACCGATTACCCAATGGCGATTTCTACAAGGGTGGTCAATACGGCTTCATTTCTTCCCATGCCGCGAACTTTTTCAGCTTGTCGATCTTCGTCGGGTTCTCACTTCGTAAATACTATCAGCGACTGATCTTTGTGTTGTTGGGAATAGCAGTTCTGGTATCTTTTTCACGATTGTATCAAGGGGTTCACTATGTGACCGATCTGTTGGGTGGAGCAGTGGTCGGTGCCTTGATAGGGTTCCTTGTCTACAAGTTGATTTATTCGAAACTTATCGTACGATCATGAGTTGGCTCTTCGTTTTTGTAGGTGGAGGATTGGGATCTTTAGCTCGATTTGGGATCGGATTTTTATTCAAGGCTTGGTTCAAGGTAACTTTTCCATTCGGTACACTGATATCCAATTTTCTTGCTTGTCTCATAATCGGATTAATACTCATGCTGGTACAGCGTGGAACCAGGGCTGAATGGATCGATCAGCTTATCGTGATCGGATTCTGCGGGGGACTAAGTACCTTCAGTACGTTCAGCAATGAGAATTTACAATTGATCCAGTCTGGCAATTACTGGATCGCGATAGCTAATCTCGTCATCTCAGTTGGATCCGGAATAGCGATCATCTACATTTTGTCAACCATAAAAGCTTGATCATCAGAGCTACTGCCCTTCCTGATTTTCCTTTAATTCCTTATCAACATTTCGGTTTTTCCCCAGGTAATAGCCGATCTGTAATTCATGGGTACCACTACCCTGACCGGCAAGTTTACCGATCGAAAGATCGTAACCGTAATTCAAGTACAGATTTTTAACAAGGTTCGTTCCGATCTGCATTGCGATCATACTGGTGGTGCGGTATTGAAGCCCAACCCATGTTCTGTTCTTGTGAACATAACGCAATCCGAAATCTGCAGATATTGGGCTGTTCAACGTTCTCCTGATCACCGCTGTTGGTTCCAGATCAACATTGTCCGCAACATCAAGACGGTACCTGATCATCATGAACATGTGTCGCGCATGGTAGCTTTGGGTAATGATCTCATTCATCACAACATCATTTCGGAGCATTTGTGTCCCGCTCAACCCAAAGAAGAATTTCTCGCCATAAATGACCAGACCGGCCTGTGCGTCGGCAAAATTCTGTTGAGAACTGTTCCCTAAGAACTGATCGTAGGTATTGTCATCTTGCTGGTAGAGAACCACACGGGATTCATTCAATCTGAAATTACTGAAACCAAATCCGAGTCCAACACCCATGTTCAGTTTCTTAGAAAGTGGTAAATGATAGGCATAGCTTCCCTGAACGGAGGTCTTCGAGAATGGGCCTACAGCATCATTCCAGACCTTCCCGCCGATGATATGTTTTCTTTTGGAAATACTTACAGCAGGACCCTCAAAAAGTTTTTCGTCTTTCACGTTGAATTCGCTTAAAACCTTGTTCGCGGAATTGAAGCTGACCTGACTGTGACCGCTGAACATGATTGTCCGCGGTGCACCCTCGTAGCCAACCCATTGCATCCTGCTTGCTGCCTCGAAGTGCATGACATCGGTCAAACCACCTGCCGCCGGATTTAAGAGGAAAGGATTGTTGATGGTGTTGGAAAATTGAAACTCCTGTTGAGCTAACAAAAGTGATGGAGCAATGATCGCAGCTCCCACAATTAGTTGATGTATGCTATATGATCTCATAGTCGCTTGCTTTATTTGATAATACTGATCGGACCGTCGTAAACGGTATTTGCATCATCGTTCAATTCAATTCGGTAAAAGTAGGTACCCAAAGGAAGTGTTTCCCCTTTGAAGGTGCCGTCCCAGGGCTCCTCATATCCAACGGACTCAAAAACCACGGAACCCCATCTGTTGAAGATCGTTACCCTGCAATCGGGATATACTTTTTCCAGAAAGTTGATCACGAATAGGTCATTTTTGCCATCGAGGTTTGGTGTAATGACAGTTGGGAAGACCGGATCGAATCCGTCGCAAAGCGATGCGATAATGGTTATCGTGTCCGAGGTATTCTCACAATTCGGATGCTCCATGACATAGATGATCGTGTTATTGCCTAGATCAAGTTCGTTTACTGAAGTTGAGTTATTGCCCGGAGTATCGAAATTGCCGGACCCCTGAATAAACATCCAATAAGAAGTTTGAACAGGTGCAGTGGCGGTTGCGCTTAGATTAAGCGCTCCATCTTCAAGACAGAAAGCAGTATCCGGCTGATCAATGTTGGCTTGTGCAGGCACGTAAACAATCAGCGTATCTGACGTACTCGGACAGATCCCATTCGAAATCGTCCATATGTAATTATGGTATCCCGCTGTGAGGTTAGTAGCTGTCGTATTGGAGGAGTTCACCGCTACGATCTCTGCTGATGGATCATTGGTCGACCATTCACCGACCCCGTAAAGAGGTGTGTTGGAAATCAAACTGATCTCCGGTGAATTACAAGCGTTCAGTGAATCCTGAGTACTCGCGGGAAGCGGAGATTGTGAGGCGATCACATAAACACTGTCACTTGTTGATCCGCAACTTAAAGTACTGATTGTATAAACCAGAATATTGGTTCCGTATGTCAGGTTATTTACACCGGTTGTTGTTGCAAACTGGTTATTGAAGTTCCCAGTTCCTTGAGAAACCGACCATTCACCGGTACCTGTAGTATGTGGCTGAGCACCGATTAGGGTACTCGTGGCATCGCAAAGGCCAATCGTATCTTCGATAATGGTCGATTGAGCAGGATAGTCAAGAACAGTCACAATGAAAGAACAGGTACTACTGTTGCCTGAAAGGTCTTCAACTTCAAATTCCTGAACAGTTGACCCAACCGGGAAGAAATCACCCGATGTGAGCCCGGATGCATCGATCTGATTGAAAGTTGCCGAACAGTTATCCATAACTGCCGGAGCACCATACGTAACCACCGGATCACAAGTTGTGATGTTATTCGGACATGTGATGTTCGGTACAGAGTTTTCAATGATATTTATGGTAAATGAGCATGTTGCAATATTTCCTGCGACATCACTAACCTCCATTTCAATGGTATTGGGACCCGCTTGAACGACAGTTCCAGCCGGAGGATTTTGGGTGATCGTGAATCCGGAGCAGTTGTCCAGTACCAATGTGTTTGCTGCATAGTTTGGAAGTGTGAAATCACAATTATTTCCATTATCGATCGTGGTAGGGTTAGGACATGCGATTGCAGGGATCTCGTTATCGTCAGGCACAAGCAGAGTGACACAGGTCCCTTGGTTGCCTTGCTCGTCGGTAATTGTCAATAGAACAGCAGTAAGACCTAACTCCAAAGTGCCACTTAAAGGATTCTGAGTCAGTGACAATTCGCTCAAAGCACTGCAGTTATCTGAAGCAGAGATCTGTCCGGAGAGGTCAGGAACTACAAGCTGACAACTTGAATTGATAGGAACGCTCAAGGATGTTGGGCAGGTGACCACAGGATCGGTGTTATCAATGGTCAAAGCGAAGAAATTACAGGAAGCGGAGTTACCGGCCTCATCTGTCGCGGTCAGAAATATCTGCGTATTCTGATTGATGATCGTTCCTGGTGCAGGATTTTGAGTTACTGTAATCGAAGAGGGTAATGAACAGTCATCATTCACCGCAGAAAGTCCAATGTATGAACCGATCGATCCGGTGCAGTTAACATCAACAGGGATGTTCTGGTTGCTTGGACAAAGAACAGTTGGATCCGTGAGATCTGCCACGTTAAGTGTGAAGTTGCAAAAAGAGGTGTTTCCTGCCTCGTCTTCTCCGGTGATCGTTATGGTATGTGATCCGATGGCCAGATCTGTTCCGGGTGCAGGTGTTTGAGAAAGGACGAT
>JBKCAB010000393.1:0-10318 GCA_046307935.1 Bacteroidota bacterium
ATTGTGCGCCGGTATTCAATGGTTTGTACCAACTGGCAATTCGCTGTTCGGCCTTCATCAAAGTAGCTTGCGCTGCGTCCCTGTTGTTTTTAGCCACATAGAGCATGGCCAACCCCTGTTGTACAAATGCAGACTTTGGCTCAGCTTTCTCCAGCGAGATAAGAATACTTTCGGCTTTCGGGTAGGAGTTAATTTCCCCTTTTCGGATGATCTCCATGGCCTCAAAGAAATTCGCTCTGTTTTCAAGTGTTTTGGTCATGAAATGGCCATAACCTAATAGTTCTGAAGCCTTCCGCAGATCTTTCACTGTTCCTGAATAATCTTCCGTTTCACCGATTGTAGGTTTCCCCCTAAGAAAACGGTTCATATCCTCCTGAGCGCGATCAAGGAGACTTTCCACCAGAAGTTGTTTCATTTGTTCAAGTTCCCCTTGTGGACTACCTTTTGACTTTGTCCAATTCTCCAGTAAAAAAGTAGCCGACGTTGATTTACCATGTAGATCGCCGTTCAGAATGGCATTTTCGAATTTTATAAGATTAGAACTTTTCACAGAGGCAGAACCTCTCAGTGCAAGGTCATTATTTAGCATATCCGGAGTTAAATAGGCGGATAACTCCGGAGCACATTTAAATAGAACATCTGAATCTTCCGGAACTTCAATTCGAGGTGTCTGTCTGTTGCCGGTTGCTTTCACCACATTTTTTTTAAGGTAGGATTGCATCTCATCAACAGTAAGAATTTTATCACCCTCCAGATCGGCATCACCAGTAATTGATTTAACTAAGAAATAAGTAAAGGCTCCATGCTGCAATGAATCAAGTTCCAGCGATGCTTCTTGTTTTCCACAGCTAATGAATTTGGATGTGGCGTTTTGCAGGAAGCTGAATCCTTCATTTGTAATGGAGGAACCTCTTGCATTTCTCATTGTTCCTGAATGACATGCATCAGTTATGAGATAGACGTCAGCCTTTCTAGCTGCTACTTTTGTAATCGAATCATAAATCCTGTCGAAGCTCACGGCACCCCCAAGGTCATATTCTTTGGATTTGCTTGCATCATAAGCTAACAAGTAGCCTTTAGGCGCAGATTCAAGGTTTTGAGCATCACCATGTCCTGCAAAATAGAAAATAACAAGATCGCCAGCTTGTGCATTTTTCGTGATCGAACTTAAACCTGAAAGAATATTGAATTCATTCGCTTTCTCATTGGTTAGCTTGATTAATTTATTTTTCGATTGAGGAAAGCTTGTTTCGATCACTTTACATATAAGATCGGCATCATTGTCCGCATACTTCAATTGAGGAACTTCCTTGTAATCTGATACTCCTATGATCAATCCGTATACATTTTTAAATTCTTTAAATCCCGATTCGGTCTGGTTTTCTGCCTCGGCTCCACGGCTCGATTGAGCGTATGAACTCGAAATAAAGGAAAGGATCACAAATAAAAGGACGGATATTTTTTTCATAACTATTGAACCTTTCTTGTTAGGTAATTATGGCGAAAAAAGAATTGATAAAACGGCGAAACATTGAGTTTGCGATCATTTCCTTGGTTCAATGATAAACGGAAAATTGATCACAGAACCATCTTTTGTTCCGAGGTCTCCCCGAGAACCTGACTTGTAGGAGTTTTTAAACACCCTTTCCAGGTCGGAGGTAATATCTGAATCCTTTTTAACATCCCGTGTATTGCCGGTAATGTATTCCAGGTCAAGCATCTTGTTGCTTACAAAGATCTTGAACACTTCTTCTCCGTATGGTTTGTAAATATTGATTGGGAATTTCTCAAAAATTACTATCGTACCTGGAGGAACTGTTAACTCATTGGCCGGTATATTCTTCCTCGGATCTCGGCTGGTTTTAGGCATTACTGCATTGATCTTTCCCGTGGGTTCGAGATCAATGAGGTTAAAGAAAATCGCTGTTTTACTGTGATTGGTCACTTCAATACACACTTTATCACCGTCATTCAGTGTGAGTACTCCGTTAACTTGTTTTTTTCGGAGTAGGGAGGTGTCAGCACGATCGTTTTGCATGGGAATGAACCGCACACTCACACGATAATTCGTGTCATTAAGGACGTAATTCTTCAAGAACTGATATTGCACATAGCGGAAAATGGAGGCATTCAGTTTTTGAACCGATATTTCAGTATTCCCCAGGGTGTCAAAAACGCAATCTGTTCTGTGTTCAACCAGTACATCTTTTCCGTTCCGTTGGGAAATACGCAACGCTGGTGACGCATCTATGCTCACATGATCGCAGGATTTCAACGCTTCAGTATATTTATTTTTCCGCTCAACTGTCAGCGCTTTCTCATTCATCGATTCGACCGCTTCGAAACTTACACCAATAGCAGGAAGCGGGAAATAGACCTTTTTTAGAAAGGCCCAGTATGGTGTTTCAACATTCGGTAAGGGCGTGGATAGGTCAACAGTGGATTTGAAATTTTCAGATGAAGTAACAGTTCCGATTGCGATCACCTTAGCTTTTGTCGTATCGTAGGTGTCAGGTGGATAAAGATGGACCACAGATCCTTTACTTATCCCGGAAACGATTCCTCCGTCGATGACTACCATTTGCTCATCCTTGACTCCGGTGATCGTGAAAAAAACAGGTTTGATCTTGAAGTCACCACCCCAAAATTCTTTGTTGATCCCATTGCCTTCAATTACAGGATGTTGCCTGGGTACCAGCTGGTTCATTGTTGATTGCACGGAGGAATAGAAGCCCTGATAGGTCGAGTTGGGATTTAACTCATCCATTGCTTTGCTCACAGCATAGCTCAGTGAACCGTATCCTTTACCGTCGATCCTGATCTCCTGGTTTAGCTCATCCGCCCTTGATGCACTTAGAACTACAATTGGTGCTAGTTTCTCGGATAGGGAGTAGTTGTCTCCTGAAACACTTTTTTCACCTACCACAGTGGAACTCGGTTTGCCTGATCTCAGTGCAGGTTCTCCTCCACGGAAAACGACGTCTACCGCACGTGTGCCACTGCCTGAATGACAATTATCCATGATCACCAATACTTCTCCCTTTTTACCCGAAGCTTCCCTCAGCGCATCGATCATTTTCCCCAGCTCATCGTCGCGTAAGTAATTCTTTACGTCATTTTTAAAATCTTTCGAATACTTCGGGGAGATAGCATTGTACGTTACGATCGATTCGTCAAGCTTGTCGATCTCGTCGTTATTGTCATCTTCGATCTGACAGCCGTGGGCAGAAATATGGACCACAACCAAATCGTTTTCTTTCGTGTTTGAAGTGACTTCTTTGAAAGCGGATCGTATATTCTCAATAGTTGCTTTTTCGTTTAATAAAAGAGTGGTATTCGTTGAAAGAAACCCCTGCTTTCTGATTGATGGAAGGACAAGTGCTGTATCATTGACACTGGAGAGCTTGCGCCAGCCTTTGCCATCCAATGGAGCATATTCTCCGATGGCAATCACGATGGCTCGTTTGGATTGCGCGCCCGCCGAAAGTGAAAGAAATGTTGCGAAAAAAAGAAAAATAATCTGTTTCATGAAAATTGATAGCAGTGCCAAAGATAGGAATAAGCGCCCGGACTAATGAAATTGTGCTTCTGAAACTGATTCATTGAATATTTTTATGTTCATCAAGAGATTCGAAATTCTCGAGTTCTTGTTGAAGAGCCTTTACAATTCGATCACAATTGTTAATTTTAGGCATTATAACACAATGTATCATTCGCTGAAATCTGGTTCTTTTATCGTTTTTGTGCTGCTGTCTCAAATTCTGCACGGGCAGGGTACAGGTCTTCAGTTTGATGAGAAAGCCTACCGAAATGTGCCGGAAGAGGAATTCCCCATGGGATTCGGAGATAATCTTCCCGCTTCCTTTTCTTTGAGACAGTTCGTTCCATTTGTAGCGCACCAAGGGCAATATGGAACGTGCGTAGGATGGTCAACCACTTATTACGCGGCCACCATCGAGTATGCCAGAATGAAAGGAATTGCAGATCAGCGCCTCATATCTGCATTGGCGTTCGATCCGTATTACACCTACCTGAATATTACCAAAGAGCAAGATTACTTCGCTTGTTCGGAGGGGACATTGATTACCCATGCGGCAGAATTTCTAAGGCGAAAAGGGGTAAAGCGATTTCTTTACAATTCCCTCGAATGCGGTGCCAGGATAGACTCTTCCAACAAGATCGAAAACGTAGTGATGCGCTTTACGGAATTCAAGCGCCTTGTTGATCATCGCACTCTGGCTGAAGAGAACGTCAACAATGTTAAAAAGGCACTTTCGGACGGGCATCCAGTCATAATCGGAATGGGGTTACCAAAATCATTCTATGCGATCGATTCTACGGGCTTATTCAAACCTTTGGAAGAAGAGAAGCAGTTCGTCACTGATTATGGTGGACATGCCATGGCTGTAATTGGGTATGACGACACGCGATACGGTGGAACCTTCGAGATCGTCAATTCTTGGGGAAAAGATTGGGGGGACAGTGGTTTTGCCTATGTCAGCTACGATGATTTTATCGCGTTTACCAGAATGGCTATTCGTTTTGAAACGGAGTTGATCATTTCGGAGTTACCCGATAATGGTTGTGTCCTCGGGAACTGTGAGGATGGTTATGGTCGGATGATCTATGAAGATAAATCTGTGTATGAAGGAAATTTTGTCGCTGCGGAGCGGTCGGGCTATGGACTGTTTATTTGGAGTAATGATCAAACTTCTTTCGGAGGAGAGTGGAACCGGTCGAAACGTCACGGTAAGGGGATCTTAGTTGCAAACTCCGGCGCTGTTCAGCACGGATACTGGAAAGAGGATACATTTGTGAAAAATGAAGTGGTCATCAATCCTGTCATCAATGCACAGCTCCTCACTGATATTGCAAGAAATATTAACTATTTAGATTTGAAGGAACTTACCGGGTTGCTTCAGGATAAACAGCTTGTCGATACGTTGATCGCACGTTTGAAGCCAGGCTGTATCTACGGTGATTGTCAGGATGGTTCAGGAGTCCTATTGGGACAGAATTATGTTTATGCCGGAACCTTTAAAAATGGACTCCGCAATGGATATGGAGAAATGCGCTGGACGGGATCTAGTTGGGGTAATGCCTACATCGGCAATGCTGAATCGAATACAAGGAATGGAATTGGAGCCTATTTTTGGTCGAATGGCAATCGGTATTATGGAGAATGGAAGAACGGAAACAGGGAGGGTTACGGCACTTTTTTTAATGCAAATGGAGAGATACAAGCCGGTAAATTCGAGAACAATACCTATCTTAGCGAAGGCCTTGGTTTTGGCAGTATTGAACAAGATAAGACTTTAGATGATCCATCCAATGCACCGCCCTTCCTCGAGGACAAAATGACAAACCAACCAATTCCAATACCTATCAAATCAAAGAAAAAAAGAAAGAACTGATGAAGAGAATAGCATTTTTGACTTGTTTGTTTGCTCAAGGAATAGCATGGGCTTTGCCGGCAGAAGAGAAAGCAAACATCGTTGAACGGATCTACAATAAGGTCTGGGCGGCTATGGGTTCAGCTGAAGATAAGCCGAAGTTCTATTTTGATTCCAAGCAAACTAGTCTGGTAGCCTACATGATGAATAACAAGGATGGTTATCCTATGATCGGTTTCGAAGAAAAGGCCTTTGATATATGCAATTCACTGGGAGCGCGCAGAGATGATGCAATTGCCTATCTGATCGGTCACGAGATCACGCACCACGATCAAAATCATCATTGGGGAAAGCAATTCGCTTCTGCCTATTCGATCGTAGAATTGGGCAAAAAGATCAAAGGCATTGACAGCGATGCTTTGGTTAAATTTGAGGCACAGGCAGATGAAAGAGGTGGTATACTCTGCTTTATGGCCGGGTTCAATACATCCGGAATAGCAGATAAGCTGCTCAATGCAATTTACGACGGATATGGAATTCAGGATGGTCCACGCTATCCGACAAGACAAGAGCGTATCCAGATCGCCCAGAGACAAGATTCGATCGTATCCACGTACATCAAGGTTTTTGAAGCAGGTAATTATTCTGCCTTGCTAAAGGAATACGATGTGGCAATTGCTTCGTACGAGTATGTCATAGGGAAGAAGTTCCACAGCCGTGAGATCTATAATAATTTAGGTGTGATCTACTTTCTGAAAGGCCTTGAAATGGCCGATGCGGATGAGATCAAGTACATCTATCCTGTGGAACTGGATCTTGAAAGTCGCATAAGCAGGGGAGGATCGAAAGGTTTTGGAGATGACGTTAAATCCATATTTGAAAAGGCACTGACCTATTTCGAATCAGCAGCCAGTTTTGATAAAACCTACTCAACAGCTGTGCTGAATAAGGCTTGTGTCTTCTCTGTGCTCGGGCAGTTTACCGACGCTGAATACTGGTCGAAAAAAGCCCTGGAAATGGCATCGAAGGAGGGACTTGCCAGTGTGTCGAACAACGCCAAGCTTGTTTTGGCTATTGTCAATGATCACAATCCATTGGGCGATAAGGTACTGTCCACTAAACTCCTCGATGAACTCGTTGCTTCTGGACACGATTTTGCTGTATTTAACAAAGCGATCATTGACGGGAGCCCAGTTGAATCATTGACCTTCACCAAGCCTCTGGGTTGGTCGGGTAATGATGAGGCTTCCATTGCAGCCGGAGGACCGGTGAAAAGCGAATTGATAGAGGGTATTCGTGACTATGCAACCGTAGATTCCTACAAAATGTCGGAAGAGATCAAATTGCAGGCAAATAGATTTTTACAGGCGTATACCAGAGAACAGTCTGTCATCTTGATGGTACCCTTTAAAATGAGTACCATGATCTTTCATTCCACCGTTACGGGATATTCCGGTCAGATGTCCAAAGGGATGAAACTTGGTTCAACGCATGATCAGTTGATAACGGCCTATGGTGCGCCGAACGTTATTCTTCCATCTCGTCAGGGCTGGATCTACTTATACAGCAAAAATAAAATGATGGTCTTTCTGGATGGAGCAAAGATCATTAACAAATGGGTAGTGTACTCCGAATATTAATCCAAATAACCAAGTTCAAATGAAAAAGCTATTTTTTACAGTAATTATCAGTGCCGCTTTCGTGAGTGTTGCTTTTGCACAAACCCGAAAGACGGGTTTGAAAAAGGATCCGGAGAAGTACAAGGCGATGAATCTGGTTGAGAAACCACTCGGATTTGGCGCAAACCTTCCCGAAAAATTCTCACTTGAGCGTTACATGCCTTCGATAGGAGATCAGGGAGACCTCGGAACTTGCGTGGGTTGGTCATCGACTTATTATGCTGCAACTATTGCCTATAATATGCTTGCTGATGAGAATAATATTCCCACAGAGGATCATTTTAATTACGACCCGATCCACACGTTCGAGAACATTAAAGATGTTTCAGATGCCGGTTGTCAGGATGGTGCATACATTGAGGATGCATTGATTTATATGATTGAAAATGGCGTGAAAAGAGGAGAAATTGATCCGGGTTCTTGTGGAACAGATAATAATTGGTACCAGGAACAGATGTCAATTATTGATATTGCTGCAGCTTACAGACTGTTTGATTATGAAGATGCCCCCTCGGATATTGTAGAGTCAGTATGTCAAGTTTTAGTGAATAAAAAACCAGTCATAATCGCTATGGGCGTTGCAAAGTCATTTTTTTTGGTGGGAGAGGACGGTTACTTTAATCCGGAGGACGATGAGCCTGGAAATTTTGGTGGACATGCAATGTGCGTAATTGGTTATGATGATAATAAATATGGCGGATCATTTAAAGTAGCAAACTCATGGGGAAGTTCGTGGGGTGATGATGGTTATGTGTACATCAAATACGATGATTTCGTAGAATATTGTTGGGGAGGATATTATTTTGATACAGAACTAAAACCAGTAAAGACAGCTAAGAATGCATGTATTTATGGAAACTGCTACAATGGTTATGGAGTCAAGGATTATAAGGGTCGTGGGGTTTATGAAGGGTTGTTCGCCTCCGGGGATCCTGTAACGGGGGTCTATTATAATCCGACAAAAAAAGGAGGAAAAGGAGGTGTACGCTGGATGAAGAAAGTTACACGTTCAGGATCATTTGGAACTCGACTTCTCTATGAGAGTAATGATTCGGACACCCCTGTGGGCTTTATCTTAGACTGATCTTTCATTCCTGAAAATTGTTCAAGGGTCTGCTTTTACATGCTGACCCTTTTTTGGTATGTATTTTGAATAGATCGCTAATATAAAACAAGGGTATGAAGTACATTTCAATGGTTTCAATCATTCTTTCGCTTAATTCGGCGTTTGCCGGAATTGTTTTTCAGCAACGGACGATTGAAGAGGCGTTGGTCCTCGCTAAGGAGACGAATAAAAAGGTCTTTGTCGATTTTTATTCAACACAATGTGCACCATGCAAGTACATGGAGCAGCATGTTTTTACAGATAACCGTTTTGATGATTTAATGGACACTGATTACATTGCTGTTCGATCGAATGCAGGAAATATCATTGGTAAAATGGAGAAAGCGAAATACAAGATCAACATGTATCCTACGGTGCTAATTTTAGATCATAACGATAAAGAGCTTGCGCGTGTTTCGGGTAAAAAGGAGGTAGAAGAGCTGTTGACAATACTCACACAAGTGGATCTTGGTACTAATAAGAGCAATTTGGAGCAGAATGACAGTCATATTATTCGCCCATCACGACCAAGTGAAGTCTTTCAAAGGAGCTCAACTCAAGGCAATGGATTTGATGCTGCTGCAAGGGTAAAATCTGGCGGGATTATGATGCGCACGGTCTTTTTTGTTGAAGGATGCAAGAATTCTATACTTTGTGCCTGAAGGTATAAACGGTCATTTTTGATGCCATACAGATCGTCACCGCAGATGGGGATGTTTAATCCCATGGGGTGAGCAGCATGTACACGCAGTTGATGCGTTCTTCCTGTTATAGGCATGAATTCGATCAAACATTTTGCTGCCGTGCGTTCCAGAACGCGGTAAGTGGATACAGCGGGTTTACCATGATCAAAACAAACCATTTGTCGCGGGCGGTCATTCAGATCTACACGCAGAGGTAACGATATGGTTCCACTCGATTTTTTAGGAATTCCGTCGAGGATCGCCAAGTAGGTCTTTTTAACCTTTCTGCTCATGAACTGGCGCTGCAGCTGTTTGTAAACCGACTCATTTTTTGCGATCATCAGAATGCCCGACGTGCTCATGTCTAAACGGTGGACGATCAAAGGGCCGGTGGCTTCAGGAAAACGATCCTTCAGTCGTGTATATACTGAGTCCCGAATATTGACACCCGGAACAGAAAGCAGATCGGTCGGTTTGTTGATGGCCGCTAAGTATTCATCTTCATAGACAATCTCCAGATCAGTGGCCGGTCCGTTCGCATGACGCAACGGGTTGGGATCCGTTTTCAATCCTTCAAGCATGTGTCCCAAAATAGGTTCACACTTTCCTCGGCAAGCCGGATAGAATAAACCGTGTTTCCTGACTTCCGTCTGAGGAGAGGCACCCCACCAAAATTCAGCCATTGCAATGGGTTTGAAGTGGTGGATATATGCGAAATGCAAAAGTTTCGGAGCACTGCATTCACCTGCTCCAGAGGGAGGTCGATTTTCTTCAGTGATCGAAAATATGTCGCTCAGACTTTTGTATTCATCCCGGTAATTCAGAAAACGGTATTCTTTGAACAAGCGTTCCTGTAACTTCGAAGAACGGTTTTTACGCTCCATTTTAAGGTCATCGATTTTTCCGGTGTAGTGTTCGATGATTTTTTTCAGTTCCAACTTTTGAGTGCTCCAGTATTTGGTTCTGTCTTTCAGATAATACTGTTCCCGGATACTTTCCATCCTCAGCGATTCAAGTGCTGCAAAATCTTCGGATACATTCAGTGTTGATCGAAGTTCTTTCCTGTTGAGCTTATTCGCTTTGATCTGTTGTTTCAGGGTCCTTATATCCTCTTCAGCCTGGTCGTCTAGTTCCTGTTTTTTCAGCAAAAGAGAACAGTAGCGTGGATCATGTTCAAGTTCCTCGATATCTGTATTGATCAGGCTGATAGCAGCTTCCTCCTCCTTAAAGAAACCATCGGAGGTGAGCATGTCATATACCGGAGGAACGAACTTTCCCTGAATGTTCCCGCTTTGGAGCTTACCGGAATAGGCGCACAAGTAACCGAGTTCTCCTGACGGTGACAGCACCACAAGCACACCAAACATCTTACCGATCTTCAGTCCGTTTTCGGTGTCATCCAATCCAAAATTATGGTCCAAAGAATTTGCAGACAAATAGGCTTGCAACTCCGATGCT
>JBKCAB010000394.1:0-4905 GCA_046307935.1 Bacteroidota bacterium
GATACAACTTGGATCCAGGCAACCGATTTTGAATCGATACAAGGAGCCGATCTACCAAGAAAGAAAGAGGTTTATCTCGAAATCGATTTTTACAATACCAATTCAGCAGTGACAGGTCTCTTGGCGATTGCACCATCCGGCACGAAAGAAAATCAGAACATACAACTCAATGCCCAGAATCCGGCTAATGTCAAATGGAAGAAAATCTACATCGATTTAATGGAGTTGGTTTCCAATTCGGATCCTCAGGCTTATTTCGAACATACTTTTCAAGCAGAGATCGCCGAAAACGAAGCGCAAACCTTTATCATTTTAGACAACATTAAAGTTGTACATTTCTGAGGATGAAAAATCGCAGCTTGACCTTTCTATTTCTTGTTTCAGACTGGATGAGTGCGACAGCCGCTTGGTTCGTCTTCTACTACATGAGGAAGGTATATGTCGAAAAGGTGGATTTTTTGGTGAGCGATTCCTTTTACTTAGGAATATTCATTGTTCCGGTGATCTGGATCCTTATCTATTACCTTCAGGGCACCTATCTTAACGTCAAGCGGCTCTACCGTTTCAAAATGGTTGGTTTGACCTTCTCTGCAACGGTAATCGGTGCTATTCTGATCTTCTTTCTTTTATTGCTTGATGATGCTATAACAGGCTATCAGATGTATTATCGATCAGTTACGTTGTTGTTCTTTTCTCATTTTATTTTCACGATTGTTCCGCGACTTATTCTGGTTTCAGCTCTGGTTAGAAGAATTCACTCAGGTAAAGAGGGGTTCATTACTTTATTGATCGGGGGGAGCGACAAAGCTGTTGAGATCTACAATGAAATGAAACAACTGCCAAAAGGGGTTAATCGCTTCATTGGTTTTGTTAATCTGAATGGGGTAGACCGTTATCTTGAGGATTCCCTTCCTTATCTCGGTCATGCTGACAATTTGGAGAATGTACTGTTGGAAAATGGAGTAGAGGAAGTCATCATTGCGCTCGAAAGTGTAGAACACGATAAACTCAAGTCATTGATATCGAGGATTGAGGGAACAGAAGTCAGCATTAAGATACTTCCGGACATGTATGATATTTTAGCCGGATCGGTAAAGATGACGAACATCTTTGGTGCGCTCTTGATCGAGGTAAATCAGGAGAGTATGCCGTTTTGGCAACAAGCTGTGAAGCGCTTTCTCGACATCGTACTTTCAATGATTGCGCTCATCGTGCTATTGCCTTTTTTTATCATTCTGGCAATTGTAGTGAAATTTTCATCTCCAGGGCCTGTATTTTTTAAGCAAGAAAGAATCGGCAAGAATGGTAGAACATTTAGGATCATAAAGTACCGTACGATGTTCGTGAATTCTGAAAGTAATGGTCCTCAGCTATCCTCCTCGAATGATCCGAGGATCACGCCGGTTGGAAGATTCCTTCGAAAAACTCGACTGGATGAGTTCCCTCAATTCGTGAATGTATTGCTGGGGGATATGTCCTTAGTAGGACCAAGACCGGAACGCCAATTCTACATCGATCAGATTGTTAAAATAGAACCTCAATATCTGCATCTTACAAAAGTTAGACCCGGGATTACCAGTTGGGGACAAGTGAAATACGGTTACGCTGAAAACGTGGATCAAATGCTCCAGCGGATGAAATTTGATCTCCTCTACATGAAAAACCGCACGCTCGCTCTTGATTTTAAGATCATGCTCTATACGGTTCTGATCATATTCAAAGGAAGCGGGAAATAATTGCGCTGATTCAGAGAACCTTGAAACTGAACATTTTTTCTGTTCCGATAAAACCCTCCAATTTATCGTGGATTTTTACCGGCCCAACTCCACTTGGCGTGCCGGTGTAGATCAGATCACCCGTTTTTAATGTCATGAATTGGGAGATGTAAGCGATGATTCGATCAATTGTGAATATCATCTCTGAAATTCGCCCGGTCTGAACAGTTTCACCATTCTTTTCCAAGCGGAATTCAATGTTGTTAAGATCAATATCCCTGACATTCAGCCATTTATTGGAGATAGGTGCGGCATGCTCGAAGGATTTGGCTATTTCCCATGGCAATCCCTTTTCCTTACATTGCTGTTGCAGATCACGTGCAGTAAAGTCTATTCCCAGGGTTAGCTGCGAATAATATTTTGGAGCAAACTTTTCAGCAATGTGCTTGCCGGTTTTGTCGATCCTGAAAACCAATTCACATTCATAATGCAAGTCTGTGGTGAATGAAGGGTAGTAGAAATCAGAGCCATCCTTCAATAACGAGGTATCAGGTTTCATGAAGAATACCGGTTCGGTAGGCAAAGCTGCATTCATTTCCTTCGCATGTTCGGCATAGTTCCTTCCGATACAAATTATCTTCATGGTTGCTTGAATTTATTTTTGAGTGCTTCTAATTTATCAGTGAGGTTTTCATCTGTTTTCTCTTTGTTTTCGCGAACAGTTTCGGCCTTGATCTTTTCCATTTCCCTTCTCAGGACTTTTTTTGTGTAGAGCGGAAAATCGGCATCCAGCATCCATCCGTAGTAGCCCGGTTCAAGCTTCATGACCTCTTTAATGGTCTTGCCCCGGTGCTTGCCGAAGTTGTAGATCGCTTCACCTTTGGCGTTCACTGCAATTCTTCCGGCAAAGTCTAATAAATCGAAGTTCCCCCCTTTGGAAAAGTCCGCCAGGAAAGCCACATCTTGTTTCAGTTCCGGGTATCGCTGAAGTTGCGCTTTGAGTACGTCCAACGTGGCTCTTGTATCGTGAAGTGCGTTGTGGGCATTCTCCAGCGATCTACCGCAATAGAATTGGAATGCAGCCGATAGGGTTCGCTGCTCCATTTTATGGAAGATGTTCTGGACGTCCACAAAGTACTTAATAGAAAGGTCGACATCTATACCTGCTCGCATGAGTTCTTCAGAGAGAACAGGTATATCAAACTTGTTCGAATTGTATCCACCAAGATCTGCATCCCCAATGAATGTGATTACCTCCTCTGCAATTTGGGCAAAAGTTGGAGCGTCTGCAATATCCTTATCGTAAATGCCATGGATAGCGCTGATCTCAGGAGGGATCGGAATTCCGGGATTCACTCTTTTTTGATAAGATTGTTCCGATCCGTCAGGCATCAGTTTTATGATTGCGATCTCAACGATCCTGTCAGCTGTGATGTTCGTGCCAGTTGTCTCTAGATCAAATATGGCAAGTGGTCTGCTCAGTTGTAAACTCATCTTACTTCTGTATGGTATTGTCCTCGAGCAGGAATACTGCTCAAGGAATAGAATCTATATTTACCTTGACTTTGTTCTCTTCTAACTCAATTACTCTGTTTTGAAAGCGACAAACTGATAAGGCTTGTATTTCGAAAGATTCCCGGAGTCTTTGGTGTATTCAGGTCCGTCAACAACAACGCTAAGGATCTTGACCTTAACTTTTCCCGTAAGCACTGAACTCGTTCTAATGTAGGATTCCAATTCGTCTACAAGATTCTGAGCTCTCAACTGGGCAAGTTTTTCATTTGTTCCAAACGTTCTGGTTGGCACCTTAGATGAGGATGAATACACATTTAACGTAATTTCTTTTCTTCCCTCACTTATTTGTTTTTCTATGCTTTTCAAAATCGTACTGATTTCATTGTCTGAGCTGGATACTTTGTTCTTGTTGTATCCGAAATAGCGCATGAACTCAAAATTTTTGAATTGAGCCAAGAGCGAATCATCTGGTACTACCTCGATAGTAACCGGTTTGATGATCTTCTCGCCCATGTCGTACACGAATTCACGGTAGATCTCCTGATAATCTTTTGTACAGTCTGTTACAAATGTTTCTTCATGAAAAGGAGCAGACTTTCCAGGATTGGTAAGAGCGATGTGGTCTGTTTTGCACGGCTCAAGGTTACTGAAAAATAAGGCGTCTCTAACCCTCGGACTTAACGAAACATCTACATCTTCAACTGCACAATCCGAGCATTTTAATTTCATGTCCAAACTAACATCGACCGGCAATGGTTCGCCCGTCGAGGTTTTGATCATACCTTTCAAAACAGCGATCTTTGTGAGTGTTATGGTTCTGTTTAAGGAGTAAATGTCAAGCGACCCCTTTCCGCCTTCCCTGTTCGACGAAAAATACCCCGTTTTTCCATCAATGGTTGTTGAATAGAAGATGTCATCATAGGTAGAGTTTATTGGCATCCCCATGTTCAAAGGTTCAGACCATTTACCATCACTTCCGAGCTCGCTATAGAAAAGGTCAAATCCACCAAATGACCTTGTACCATTGGAGGAGAAATAAAGGATCTTACCATCAAAGGAGAGAAATGGGCTATCTTCATCATGCTCGGTATTTATTGGAGCTCCTAAATTCATGGGGGCAGACCATTGGCCATTTTCCTTTTTTATAGTGTAATAAATATCTCGACCGCCTATGCCTCCGGCACGATTAGACGTGAAAAAGATTGTATTTCCATCGGAAGATAGAGTAGCGTGTGGCTCCCAATATTGCGTGTTCAAGCTTGAATCGCTGAAAAATAATTCGGGCTGAATGAAATTGGCAATCGAATTTCCTTTGTAAAGATCACCATTGCCTGTAGAATCAGTATAAAAGATGAATTGGCGCTCATCGGAGCTCAACGCCAGAAAGGATTCACTTAAATTGTACGTGCACAGATCCAAACGGATTGATTTACCCCATTCCGAATCTGAACGGTCTGAATAATAGCAGTCTTCAGGAGGGAGATTAGTTTTTTTATCCAGAAATCCTAGCATATCCGCACCCTCCCAAGGTCTTCTGGCGGTGTATAAAATACGTTTTCCATCAAGTGAAATAAGAGGAGCGAAATCAGGGAATGGAGTATTCAGCTGTAGCGCCGGCATGATCTGATCATTTCCCTTTGACGCTCTCTTAGCATTCGCAATCTGTTGAATTTTT
>JBKCAB010000395.1:0-1861 GCA_046307935.1 Bacteroidota bacterium
GAAACGTCATTTAGCACCGGAATCACTTTCTTCATGGAAATGTATTCCGTGATGTTTCTTCTCAATTGCTTGGCTTTGTAGTACAGGAACAAGATCGAGAAGAAGGTGACGGCCAGAATGAGTGTAAACCAACCGCCATGAACGATTTTGCCCAGGTTTGAAAACAGGAAGATACCCTCGATAGCGAGGAATACGGCAAATATCGCGAGATAAAAAGCCTTAAGCTTTGGATATTTCAATAGCAAAAGGTAACAGAGCAAAATGGAAGTCATGACCATGTCGATGGTTATAGCAAGTCCGTAGGTGGCTTCCATTGCGGATGATTTTTGGAAAACCGCGATCACCAGCAAACAGCCGGCCATCAGAAACCAGTTGATGAAAGGAATGTAGATCTGTCCCTGGTGTTCCGAAGGATACTTTACTTTAAGGTTCGTCCATAGATCCAGTTTGATCGCTTCATTCATCAGGGTAAATACTCCGGTGATCAATGCCTGTGAAGCAATGATCGTGGCTGCAGTGGCAATTCCAATTGCAAAGGGTAGAATGTTTTCAGGTACCATCGCATAGAACACCGTCTGCTTGGGTGCAAGAGCAAAACCATCTTGCAGACAAAGCGCGGACTGTCCGAGGTAGTTGATCACTAAGAGGCTGGACATAAATCCCCAGCTGATACGTATATTACCTTTCCCGCAGTGACCGAGATCAGAATACAATGCTTCGGCACCAGTTGTACAGAGGAATACAGCACCCAGCACCCAAAAACCACCATCTACGTTAAAGATCAGGTTGTAGGCGTACCATGGGTTGAATGCCGCAAGAACTTCCGGGTTTTTCGCAATGTTGATCACTCCCAGGTATCCAAGGAAGCCAAACCATACGAGCATTACCGGTCCGAATGCTTTTCCAATTGCATTAGTACCGAATTGTTGCACGGAGAAAAGTAGCACGATGATCCCAACAACCACCGGTAGTACAGGGAAATCAGGGTTTATATTGTTGATACCTTCTACGGCCGAAGAGATGGAAATGGCCGGAGTAATGAACCCATCAGCCATCAGTGTAGCACAACCGATCAGGGCAGGTATGATCACCCATTTGATCCGCTTGGCTTTCAGTAGTGCGTACAAGGCGAAGATTCCACCTTCCCCTTTATTGTCTGCATTCAATGCGAAATAAATGTATTTGATTGTCGCGAGCAGGATCAACGTCCAGATCACACATGACAGTCCGCCCATGATCAGATCTGGGTTAAAATCCTTTCCCTGGCTCGTTATTGCCTGAAATACATAAAGGGGGGAAGTTCCGATATCTCCGAATACGATCCCGATGGTGATAAGGACACCGGCAAGCGATGCCTTTTTTGTGTTGAGCGACATGCGAAAAAATTAGTAGGGCAAATGTAATCGAAAACAAAAAAATCAAGGGATTTAGCATGAATAAAATCTCAAATATTTCATTTTTCTCGTTTTTGTGCGGGGTATGGTATTTATTTTTCATTTTTCCTGTTTTTAAATGAAGTAATTAATGTAAATTACTTCAGTAACATAAAGTAATTAATGTAAAAAACTTCAATAAGATGAAGAAATTAATGTAAAATACTTTAATACAATGAAGCAATTAATGTTAAATACTTCAATAAAAAGTATTTTTTAATTATTTTTGAATTAAATACATTGGAAATGGAGCTTATTCACCGGTTTATTTATGACGAGTTCATTCATCAGCTCAAACCTGGGCGTGTACTTTTATTATTTGGCGCAAGGCGCGTTGGGAAAACCCATCTACTGCGAAAAGTAACCGCATCTTTTCCCGCGGAACAAACATTGGTATTGAATGGTGAGGACCAGCAAACCATTGACGC
>JBKCAB010000396.1:0-2290 GCA_046307935.1 Bacteroidota bacterium
GGCACTTATCCTGCCACTATGTTCACAGTAACCGGTTTTTGGGAATTGTGCATTGATTCAGCAACAGATCCTGTGACGATCAATCCGCTTCCCACAGTTACGGCTGGAGCAAGTAACACAAGTATCTGTCCGGGTGCATCAACAACGCTAAACGCGTCGGGAGCGTCTACTTACACTTGGGACAACAATGCGGGTTCTGGGAGCACGACAGTGGTTTCACCATCTTCGACCTTGACCTACACGGTGACAGGTATTGCGACGAATACGTGTACAAATACGGCAACGGTTACCATTGTTGTGAACCCACTTACCGATGCGGCATTCAACTATCCATCAAATACAATTTGTACCTCGACACCAACAGTCAGCCCAACAGTGAGCAACCCGGGTAATTTCTCAAGTACCGCCGGCCTTTTGATCAATACAACTAACGGTCAGATCGATGTTGCGAACAGTACACCAGGTTCTTACACCATATCCCATACCACCAACGGAACATGTCCTGATACAGATATTCAGAGCATCAACATTACCGATCAACCCGACGCTAGTTTTACGTATTCTGCGCAATCGTTTTGTTCAAATGAAACGAACCCAAGTCCAGTATTTGGTGCAGGTGCGAGTGGCGGATTATTTTCCTCAACAGCAGGATTAAGTTTCGTGAATGCCAATACAGGTGAGATCGATCTTGCATCCAGTTCTTCCGGAAGCTATGTCATTACAAATACGATCGCTGCAGCGGGTGGTTGCCCATCTGACGTTCAGACTTACAGTGTTACCATCAACGAAACACCAACTGCTACAGTTAGCGGGGGCGGCACTGCTTGTGGTGACGGTACAACGCCTGTTTCGGTGAACGTAGATCTTACGGGAGTTGGTCCTTGGAATTTTGCTGTATTTGACGGCACCAATACAACACCTGTATTGAACCAAACGACTACTCCATACGTCTTCAATGCCAGCAATGAAGGAGTTTACACAGTGACTTTCCTAACCAATGCAAGTTGTGGTGGTACCTCCTCAGGATCAGCTACGGTAGCATTTAACCCGAATCCGAATGTTGCGATCAGTCCGATTGCAAACGTTTGTGACAATGCAGGCCTGATCACAATTAACGCAACTCCTTCAGGTGGTAACTTCACTGGAACCGGAATGTCAGGTGATCAATTCGATCCAGCACAAGCTGCAGGTTCTTATACCATTACATACACTTATACAGATGCAAACGGATGTATTGGAACAGCAACAAATGACATTACCGTGTATACTGCACCAATCGTGACATTAACAGCGTTTGACCCTATCTGCCTTCAAGATGGAGCAATTACACTTTCCGGAGGACTTCCGGCGGGAGGTGAATATACCGGAACGGATGTGTCAGCCGGGACATTCACTCCGACATCGGCAGGTTCAGCAACGGTTACATATTCCTACACAGATCTGAATCAGTGTAGTTCAGCTGCCACACAATCCATTTTGGTAAATGACTGTGCAAGCATCGAAGAGAACAACCTACTGAACGTAACGGTTTCTCCGAATCCAGCTTCTGATGTGATTGTGATCAGCACGGATGCCCAAGACGCTCACTTTACTGTTTTCACAGAGGAAGGTAAGACAGCTTTGACCACAAGGGCCATTAAGAACGGTTCGGCCACAATCAATGTGTCTCAGCTGGCTAGTGGTATCTATTTCATCAAAATAAATGCTCACTCCGGCACTGAAACGCATAAAGTGATCAAACATTAATTCAGTTAAATTCAAATAAGTAAAGGGGCTATCTGAATTGATAGCCCCTTATTTTTTGCCTCATAATGCGATGAATTACATGGAACAAACTTCGGATTGGCCTTGTAAAAAACTATCAATTAAAACAACGATTGAAGCATTTTTACGTGGTCCTTTCAAAGGGAAAGTTCATCAAGGATTTCTAAAAACCAAAAAATCCGAGGAAAACCCCGGATTTCAAAACTAAAATACCTAAAACCTAACCTTTACTTTATGATAATGAAACCATTTTGGCGTCCAAAAGCAACATACTTGCCATTCCTTTAATTCACTAATTTTAAATAAATTAAACCCCATCATCTTTTGAATTATTCCATTTTTGAGAAATCTATTCCATTTTCAAGAAAGAACAAAGTACTCGAACAGTGCATTTGAAACAGTATCTGACTGTTCAAATTGATCCCTAAAATCATTCTCCTAAGTATCCTCGCACATTAATCCACCCTATAAATAGGTAGTTCTACGTAGCTGACCCCTCGCGTTTCCATCCAATTCAATTAGTATT
>JBKCAB010000397.1:0-7854 GCA_046307935.1 Bacteroidota bacterium
GAGCGATTTATTGAACAGGATTTCACAGATGTAGATGTGATCTATCTTCTCGGAGTGGCCTCCAGATCGGAAAAGGTCAAACTTGAATTAACCGCGAGAAATTTCGTTTCTGCAAAGGATAACTCGGGCGCTTACAGAGAAGGCGAAATCAGCATTAACGGCCCTCAAAGGTTATATTCTACTTTAGAAAACACTCATTACCAAGAAATAATGGAAGAATTCCATTCTGAGGTTACCACATCAGAAAATGCAGGAGCTTACTTATGCAACTACATCTATTACAAAACCTTACAAAAGTTACCTGATAAAGCGATCCTTTTCATACATATTGCAAATTTTTCAGATCTATCAGGCTCCGTGAGTTTTGAGCGACAAGTTGAATTTCTCAGCTTGTTAGTTGAGAGAAATCTAACTGTGAACTAAAGGAACTTTCAAAATGCTTAGAAATTCCGTTTTGTTTGACGTTGGAAAATGATCCGAAACGATCTCTAATTAAACTTTTTTGCGAAGTAAAATACTCAATACATTCTTTGTAGCGTTCTGCGATACATTCCTATCACAAAACCTCCAGACTGTCCAGCTCTTCTATTGTCAGGGTAGGTGGAAAAATCCCACGTTCCAATTTATCGACGATATAATTCGCAGTTTTCTCAGCGTTTTCTTTCGTTGAGAAGCCTCTGTATCCTTGAATAACCGGTATATGTTTTTGATCGATGGCCAGTTTGCCATCCTGCAGGATTTGGTAGCCCCAGCCTGACTCCGGATATTCAACAGCGATTACGGTAAACTCAGGGCTACTCGGCATATGCTTACTGGTGGATTCATTGTATTGAACTTTATTCTCTTTTTGCTCACTCTGTTGACAAGAATTTGAGAAACACAGGATTAAAAAAAATAAACTATTCCTCATTTTTGAACGATGAATTTACCGCTTGACAATCTTCCATCGTTTCCGCGAATCCGATACCAATATGTTCCCGATTCTAAAAACCGGACATCCATGTTAACTCCAAACGAAAATGGCTCGGAAATGATCTTTTTGGACACATTTTCTCCCAAAACGGAATAAACCTCCAGTTCATTCAATCCTGTAGCGGGATTTATTTCGATTGTCAGATTTTCGTTTGTTGGATTCGGGAAGACGGAAGAACCAACAGCACCGTGTTCCTCAACACCAACGATTCCGTAGTATGCGTACATATCATCCTCAAAAACACCACTGTAGCCTGTCCCGACAAAAGCAATCCCATTAAGAACAAATGCAATAGCGTTCTTACGACCGCTACCGGGGAACTCAGCACGCTGGATCCACGCATTGTTGTAGTAGTTGTATTCCCAAACATCCTTCTTGTAATCGAAATTATTGTCTTCACCCAAAGCAATGAACGCCGTTGGAAAAGTACTCCATCCAACCGCTCCTGACCGAGGTGTACCGGGAAAATCAGTCTTTTGGATCCATGTGTCTGTGGACGGATTGTACATCCAGAAGTCTTTTTTAAGCACGCCATCATCGCCTGTCCCCAGCCATCCGTATCCTCCCATCGAGAATGCTACCGCCTGACGGCGAGCCGTACCAGCGAAATCATTCAACTGCGTCCAGGTGTTGGTTGTTGGCTCATACTTGTAAAAATCTTTCTTTAGTCCAGTTGCTGATTGACCGGTTCCGACATATGCCATATCATTTATCACAAATGAAACAGCTTGTTTTCTTGCGCCACCGATAAAATCAGCCTTTTGAGACCATGCTCCGGTTGCTCTGTCATATTCCCAAAGATCGTCCATGTAAGGAACAGTTTCCCCCTGTCCAAAACATATGTATCCTTTTGTGCCAATTGAAAATGCCGTCAGCGATCCCCTTTCCAATCCATCACCGTTCAACCCACCGATCGATTCCTCATCATCCCAATCATCCTGAAACGGATTGTAAGAATACATCTTGCGTTTGAACCCAAACTCATCCAATCCCCCAACAACAAAACCGCGTTCGAGAATGACAAAGGAACCGCATACTGCTTTTTCCGGACCATTTACCGAATCACGCTGCTGCCAAAAATCCTGTCCAATTGCATTGAGTACAAGGAGACATGAAACAAGTATGTGTAGGATCGTTCTCATGTTATCTGACCATCATTTTTTGAGAGGATAAAATTTCACCTTGGTCACCCATTGCAACGACCAGATAAATCCCTTGTTCTATTCCATTCAGTTCCATGATCGTTTTACCGGATTTGTCGGCTCTTTCCTCCAAAACGGTTTTACCTGAAAGAGAACACAAAACATATTTCTCTATTTTCGGGGATGCTGTTGAACAAAAAATACGATCAGCAGACGGATTGGGCCAAACATTCAGCTGAACAAGCTCCTGTTCAGTGACTGATGCAAAATTGTGTGGTGTATATTCTTCGAAACCTTGCTTTTTACCCGAATACCCTTTTCCTGTTCCGACATAGGCTTTCCCATTTACAACAAATCCAACCGCATTTTTTCGTTCACTTCCGCCGTAAAATGCACGTATGGACCAGGAATTGGTATTCGGATCATATTCCCAGAGGTCATCAAGCAGGCCACCATCTGTTCCCATGCAAACGAAACCACGTTCCTCGATTGTAAACGTTACTGCATTCCCCCGTTGGCTACCCGGAAGATCAGGAATCTGCTGCCAGGTATTTGCCCCCGGATTGTATCGCCAAAAGTCCTTTTTGAACACATCCTGATTAGCCCCTAACCCCACATAACCATAGTTTCCGATGGAAAAAGAGGATAGTTGGTACCTCACCCCGCCGGGGAAAGGCGCACGCTGCGTCCATTGGTCAATACTAGGTTTGTACTCCCAAAGCTGACTCGAATAGGAATTTGGGCCTATTTTACCACAGCACACATACCCCTTTGAATCAATAGCGAATGCCGTCGCAAAATAGATCCCGTTGCCATTTCCACCCGGATAATCTGCTTTTTGTGTCCAGCTATTCGTGATGGGATCGTATTCCCAAAGGTCCTTTAGTTTGTTTCCAATGATCGAGAAATCATTGTCGATACCTAAACCAACGTATCCCTTATCGCCTAAGGAGAAACCTACAGCATCCCTCCTGCCGTTTCCGGGTATATCCGCCATTTGCTGCCAGGTATCACCGGCAGGATCATATCTCCACAGATCTTTTTTGACCATTTCTGCAGTATCTACACCGGTGGCGAGGTAACCATAATTTCCGATGGAAAAGGCAACTGCACGCTCTCTCTTCCCACCGATAAAATCATTTTTTTTGGTCCAAAAATTAGCCGTTTGAGCAAATGAAAACCACGATAACAAAACGGATACGATAAAAAGACCTTGTTTCATGCTTTTCAATGATTAATAAAGATAGTTCTGCAGATCCTTGTTTCACCATCTGAGAGAATTCTTAAAAAATAAACGCCCTCCGGTAATTCCGCAAGTTCCAATCTTGTATTGTTTTCCACCAGAAGTGAGCGACTCACATTTCTTCCAAACACATCTGTGAGTTGGAGCTCCGGATCACGAAGTGAAAGAAAATGACTTTTATCGAGTTCAACCTTGACATGATCCATCGCAGGATTAGGGTACATAACCACATTCAATTCCAATTCTTCCGTACTCAGGTCTCTCAGATCAAATTCCCAGAAATCATTCAAATTGACACCATTTGTGCCTGTTCCGAAATAACCTTTATTACCTATCGCAAATGCCACAGGAAATCTTCGCGAGGTTCCGGGAAATTCTCCTTCATTTGTCCATGTATTGTTTGCCGGATTAAAGGACCAGACTTCATTGACTACATTCGACAGCCCTCCGGAGAATCCACAGGTCAGGTAACCTTTATCCTCAAGAGTGAACGCAGCACTGCCGTTAGACATTAGCCCGGGGAACTGCGCTCTGGGAATCCAAACATTCTGTGCAGGTTTGAATTCAAGGAAGTTCGATCCTGATTTCACAAAGCCGCTTGAGCCAACTGAGAATGCAGAACTCCAGCTCGAGAAACTTACAGGCGCATCCGCTTTCTGTGTCCAGGAATCTGACAGCGGATCATATTCCACAATTTCCGAGAACATGTACACATAGCCTTTACCACCGATCGTAAAAGCCTGATGGTCTTGCGGATTTAGCGGACAAGGCGCAATAGGCGTCCATGTGTTCGTCTGTGGGTCAAAACAATAGAATTCTCCATTGAGGTAACTGCCTCCTCCCACATATCCTTTTTTTCCAACAGAGAAAGCGATCGCACCATGAATAGCCACAGGGTAATCTGCCTTTTGTGTCCATGATGCAGATGCCGGATCGTATTCCCACCAGTCCTTGTAGGAGATATCGACACCCGTACCGTTCACGTGGCCCAGTCCCATATATCCCTTGTTGAATATGGCTACCCCGGTGGCACGATGACGACCCACACCACCAAAACTCGGACGTTGCATCCAGGTACCTGCAAGTATCTGAAAACTGCTTAAAAAAATTAGAACCGTAACCAATTTGATCATTCCTTGACAATTTTTGTGGTAAAGAACCTTTCTCCATCGTACTCCAATACCAAAACATAGTATCCGTTCTGAAGCGCTTGTACGTTAATGGAGGACTGAATTCCTGATAAATCTCCTGAGAGTCGAGCTCGTCCTGCAATATCGATCAGCCGATAGTTTAATTTTTGAACGTCAACTCCTTCAGGAATTTTCGTGAAATCAACTTTCAAAATTTCGGATACCGGATTTGGAAAGATCACAGGAGGTGACTTTTCTGTCTGCAATGCCATCAGCCCCAAGGATTTGTCGAACATCCAAAAATCGTTGAAATTAGTTCCATTTGTTCCTGTTCCAACGTAAGCCCGGGACCCGATAGTAACACCTACCAAATACCTCCTGGCCGTACCGCTGAAGTCAGCGATCTGGGTCCAGACATTGCTTGTAGGATCGTATTCCCAAAAATCACCAAAATTATTCCCACTGGAGAAATCATCTCCGGTGCCAATGTACCCGAAACCATTTAGCGCAAAAGCAGCTGCTTCCTGACGATTGGTGGGACCAACCTGGGCCCTGACCGTCCACTGATTCGTTGAAGGATCATACCGGTAAAAATCATTGATTGATCCTCCGTTGGTGTTGCCAGTTCCAACGTAGCCGTAATAATCGATAGCGAATGCGACAGCAGAAGTTCTGGGCGAACCGGGGAATACGGCTTTTGGCACCCATGAATCTGTGGCCGGGTTGTACTCGTAAAAATCATTGGTATATCCACTCCCCGATTGTCCTGTTCCAACATAGCCGCGACCATTTATCGCAAATCCAACGGCACCTCTTCTCGCCGACCCAGGAAAATCTGCCACCGGCGTCCACGCATTTGTTAACGGGTCATACGCATAGAATTTCTTGGTGTAGGTGCCATTCTCCAAGCGACCGGTACCCACATACCCTTTGTTACCGATCACAAATGCCGCTGCATGAAAGCACTTACCATTGGGGAAGTTAGCGATCTGCGTCCAACAGTCTGACGCGGGGTCGTATTTCCAGAAATCTTCATAATCCACATTTCCGGCAGCATTGATATGGCCAAGTCCGAGATAACCGTGATTCCCAATTGAAAAAGCAGAGGCTCTGTGACGGGCATCCCCGCCAAAATTGCTCTTTTTGAACCACGGACCTGCAAAGGATGCCCATGGCAATATCGAGAATAGCAGCGCTATGGCGGTCAATTTCATTTTCTTACAATGAACTTTTTCGATACTGTTCCTTTTTCACTCGTTCCGCGAAGTATATACACACCATTTGACAGACCGCTAACATCGAGATCAGATGTATCATAGACTGTAGCACTTAGCACACATTTGCCTGAAAGGTCATTGATATACACTGCTCCTTGTATTCCGCTCACGGTCAAGTTACCGGAGGATGGATTAGGATGGATCCTAACGACGGTTGGGTCGTTCTCAATAATGTTCACATAATTTGCATCGATCAGGATATCGTATTCGCCCATTTCTGAACCCCAACCCTCCACGATGACATAAACCTGTCCTAATCCTTCCGTATTGAATGTCAAAGAGGATGAAGTTCCGCACCCTTCAGCATCATCGTTGAAAGCAATGATGTTTCCGTCAGTATCCACCACACTCAGGAAGGTATCGAATGAAGATCCACACAGCGAGACACTGATTGAGGCCATAAGCGGATTTGGATTGAGCAGGTAATAGACATCCGGTGAGGAATAAACCAGGTTTTGATTCGCATAACAAAAAGAATTGTCTCCGCTCGATGCATAAGGCAGATCAGTCACAATTACCGGATCAGAGACATCATCCCCAACATAACCCGTGCAATCGATCCCATTTCCGATGGTAACACCAAAATCAGTCACCGATCCCCATGAAAAGGTAGCGCAAGGATTCAGCGGCAAAACCGTTCCTTCCTGCTGGGTTACTCTCATGCGTGTCACACCGTTCTGAGCGCCAGCCGGAACAGAGAACGAATAAACTCCTGTGAAAGGCGGACTCCCCTGCCATGTGGCAATTATTTCAGTTGCTTCAAACGAATTGTCCCCATTGTAATCGATCCAGGCTGTACCAGCCCCGGAAAAGATACCACCACAAGTACCCCATTCAATCGTGATCGAGTAAGTTGCCCCTGCATTCAATGTAACCATCGTAGTTCCTGTTAGATCCTGAAGACCAACTACACCCGGACAACCGGTATAATTGATCGATCCAACGACTCCGTTCAACTGAACCGTTTCCACATTGGAATCGATCGTGCTGTTCGGTCCTACCGTTGTACAATATTGCCCCATAAGAAAACCTGAAGTGAACAGGATTGAAATGAGTAGTAGTCCAGGTGATTTCATCATTCAATTTGTATAGTCCAAATTAAGTAAAATATTCCTTACTTAACAATTCCTTAATATTATTCCATTCACTTTTACGGGTTAACATGCTAAAAGGAAATAGAAATTAGAATAGATTCGCACAAAAACTGAAGTATGGCACTTACGCCCGAAACCTATATTAACAACTTACCTGACGATAGGAAGTCAGCGGTCTCAAAACTTCGCGATACCATCAAAACAAATCTACCTGATGGTTTTGAAGAATGCATTTCTTACGGCATGATCGGATATGTTGTTCCTCACACGTTGTATCCAGCCGGCTATCATTGTGACCAAAAGCTCCCTTTACCTTTCATCAGTCTGGCCTCACAGAAAAGTCATATTGCCTTGTATCACATGGGTTTATATGCTGATAAAGAATTGATGAGCTGGTTTTGTGCTGAATTCGAAAAGAACGGCATGAAAAAGCCGGATATGGGAAAGAGTTGTATTCGCTTCAAGAAACCGGAACAAATTCCTTTTGAAATCCTAGCTGCGCTCTGTCGCAAGATGGATCCAAAAGATTGGATTCAATGTTACGAGCTTGCCTTCAGGAAGCACTGACTTCGGGATGTTCGATGCGATTTTTTTTCGCTCACAAAAAATAAAATCATTTGTTGTTATATTTGTTGGCGAATGCCCAAATGGCGAAATTGGTAGACGCACCGTCTTCAGGTGGCGGCGCCGCAAGGTGTGCAGGTTCGACTCCTGTTTTGGGCACGAAACGCCGCTTCTCAGGAGGCGGCGTTGGAGTTTACACTTTTTCGGGATGTAGCGCAGTCCGGTAGCGTACACGTCTGGGGGGCGTGTGGTCGCAGGTTCGAATCCTGTCATCCCGACCAGAGAATGAGGGGTTTTGGCTGATTCAGTCAAAACTCTTTTCATTATACCTGTGGAAGAGCTTACCTGAAAGCTTTATGCCTCATTAGCTGATGCGGAAGCAACGCGAATAAATTTTATTTTTATCAGACAATGGTAAATCATAATAAAAA
>JBKCAB010000398.1:0-1383 GCA_046307935.1 Bacteroidota bacterium
CCATGAAGTCCTGCCATCAGCAAAACTGTAGGGCCGTCAACCTTAGCCCTTTCCACAATAACGGGAACAAGTATTGGGGTGGTCGTATGCAATTTGGCAACATCCAGGTTCAGCTGTGCTCCTTTACCAGGCAAGATTTCCTTTCCAAGGATTACTAACTTTCTATGTTGGCGATCCATCAGCGTTTTACATTTTTTTCAATGTAATTAATGATCTTTCCGGCAATATCGGTTTTCGTTGTCTTTTCGATCCCCTCCAGACCGGGAGATGAATTCACTTCCAAAACCAGCGGACCTCTCTCCGACTGAAGCATATCAACGCCTGCAACACCGAGCCCTACGGCCTTTGCTGCCAGGATCGCCGTATATTTCTCCTCTACACTCAGCTCGATGATCTGCGAGGAGCCTCCGCGGTGTAAATTCGAGCGGAATTCACCTTCCTTACCTTGTCGCTTCATCGCACCGACGACTTCACCGTCAACGACGAATGCGCGGATATCAGCCCCTTTGGCCTCTCTGATGAATTCCTGCACGATCACACGCGCTCGAAGTCCGTTGAATGCCTCCAACACCGATTGTGCGGCATTTTGATTCTCCGCCAATACCACACCCAAACCTTGCGTTCCTTCCAACAACTTTAAAACGACTGGGGCTCCACCGGCCGATTCGACAACATGTTCCACATTTCGGGAATAGTTGGTGAAAACGGTCTTGGGAAGACCGATACCTTCTTTGGACAACACCTGCAGACAACGCAGTTTGTCACGTGAGTGAACAATACCTCTCGAACTGACGACCGAAAATACATTCATCATTTCAAACTGTCGAACCACAGCTGTACCATAAAAGGTGACTGATGCACCTATTCGGGGAATCACCGCATCAAAACCGGTCAAATAACCATCACCGTAATAAATGGAGGGGCCTTGCTGTTCGATCTCTATGTTGCATCTGAGGTGATCGATGACCTGTGCCTCGTGGCCCCGTTCCTGAGCGGCTTCTACCAATCGGCGTGTGGAATACAAATTCGAGTTTCTGGAAAGTACGGCTATTTTCATGTGTTGATTTTCTGTTTTCGTGAGAGATTGACGAGTGATGTATCGATGATAAACCGTTTGTTCAGTACTTTTCGTCCCAACAAAATAGGATACCGCATACCCTTGCGTTCTGTGAGTGAAAATTCTGTGGTGAATTTACGCCCCAGAAGTTCTATTCTTCCTTTAACGAAATAACGCACCTGTTCCTGCCCGGTGGAGCTTTTCACTTTCTTGATCCGGAAATCATTGAAATGCATTGTATTTCCGGAAAAAGCAGGATGCTGCTCGTCCAGAAACACTACCTCCAACTGAGTAGAATCGCCATCAGGGCTCTCCTTGCAATAACT
>JBKCAB010000399.1:0-2369 GCA_046307935.1 Bacteroidota bacterium
CGATAGTTTGGGTCTTATTTTTAATTTTTCCGGTGTCTATGAGCGGCGTTATCCGAATGGAAAATTAATGATGCGTTACGAATTCGTGGATGGTAATTTAGTCGAGGAGGACACTATTTATTGGGATAACGGTAAGCCATACGACGTGGTAAGTTTCGATCAGGATTCAGCACAATATACCCGAACGATCTACGATTATTCAGGTTTGCTGTTCAAACAGATCGTTTTTGACTCGAGCGGACATTTCCTGCGAGTTAACTTCGAACCAACGACGAGTCAGCGCATCGAAATAGACGGTTTTGCTGCGGAGCTGCGCAGCGCAGAGGACAAGTACTTCTTCTACGATAAGCTCGATACCCTTTCCAATGAGCTTTCCGATTCTCTGGTCATTTTCCGGTCATGGTACGTTGGCGATACCTCCTTGCTCTATTCACGCAGCTATTCACCTAAAGATCGAAAACTGGATTTTGAGTTGTACTCCGTGATGGGCAATCCCACGCTAAAAGCCGAAATACTGTTTGCTGAGAATTTTGAAAGCTGGACGGGATGGAAAAAGTACACTGCAGGTAATCTGCAACTCGAGACGAGCAGCTCAGCATCCTTTATATCGGATTTTGGAAGGGACTCGGTTCCTCAGAGATATGTGAACAGCTTCGATGAATCCTTCGAGTTGAATGAAGACCATGTCCTTAAATTTTCTGGAACGCCTTTCAGCGGGAATGTTTCCATAGCCTTCGGTGAGGGCAGCTTTGGAATTAAGGCTGATAAAGGGGGTGTTAAACTTTCTTGCATGGGAACGAATAACTGGCGTACAACAAGACGACTAAGGAAAGATATTGATCGATACCGTCAGACGGGAAAAGCAAGGAGTGAGGAGATCCTCAGTATCATTGATGCTTCTGAAACGGATGAAGATTTCTCGTCCACCATTTACAATAATCTTTTTGGGAGTTTCTTCTTTCAGTTCATAGAGTACCCCTACGATTTGGGTTATGTAAATCGAAGGGCTGATTTTTATCCAATGCCAAAACAGATGAAAGGTCGTTTTGTGAATGGGAAGCCCGACGGTATGTGGCAGGTAAAGGACCAAAAAGGAAAAATCTACTGCGAGATACCTTTCCTGAATGGAGAGATCAATGGTGTGCTGAAATTCTACAATTATGCATACCCTCAGGAACCGTATGACTACATGAGTCAAGAGCCGGGAGTTACCTTTCCGAAGAAAATTACTTACCACTTGAGTCGCACAGCAGAGTACAAGAATGGGATTCCCAACGGTCCTACAGTCGATTTCAATTGGGCTGGAGAAATAGTTGCAACCGTTCAGTACAAGGCTGGTTTTGAGGAAGGGCGGTCTTTTGAGCGAAACGATCTGGCGCATACCGAGTTGAATTACAGTGAGGGTATGCTGGACGGATATGTGCGAACATGGCTTACATTACCTGCTCAAGATTCCATGCTCCTTTTCGACCTTAATTTTCAAAACGGAATGCTGCAGGGTGAGTCCCGATCATATCACATCAACGGCCAATTGGCGAAAAAGGGCTTTTTCCTGAACGGAGAACCGATCGATGACTATGAAGCCTTTGATACGCTGGGATTCAAGTACCACTATGTCAAATTCCAGTATTCCTACCCCGTAGAGGAAAAGATCTGGGAAGAAAATGAGCTCAGTGTCCGTTATCTTTTCGATTGGAGGGATTCGATCGTCTTTGAACCTTCCGATATTACATCTACGCAGTCGCTCGAAAAGGTGCTGTACGATCTGGGAATTGGCCAGGAGTACCTTGAATTGCCCTATTACGGTCGTCCGAGTCTGATCGAAAAAACGGGAATTGATTACCACATGACAAAATACTATCCGAATGACTCTGTAGCCCGGGATGGAGGCATATCTGCAGGTAAAAAGGTGGGATGTTGGAAATTCCGCAGTTACGAAGGCGAGCTCCTTTATGAGGCTGACTATTTTGATACCATTGTTAAAGTCAATGACACTATTCAGTTCCGATCCAAGGGTATTTTGACGGACTATGATGCGCAGGGTAACAAGCTGAGTGAAAGCTACATCATCGAAAAGTTTGAGAAATACGACTGCTCGCATTCTGATCACTACGAGATCCGTCAGTTCATGACGATCTGGGAGGCTTCGGATAGTGTTGGAAGAAAGAACGGATACGTCAAGAACTACTATGATAATGGGGTGCTGCAAAGCGAGGGAACGATGAAAAACGGTCTTCCTTCGGGTGTATGGAAATATTACGATCCATACGGTAATTTGAATCAGGTGGGAGAATATGTACTCGGGAAACGTAATGGCCGATGGTTGGGAGGTGACCTTTCGAAGACCAAATACCTGGGTGATATTTGCC
>JBKCAB010000400.1:0-650 GCA_046307935.1 Bacteroidota bacterium
TGGGGTTGGCCATTAGCCTCTGAAATTAGCTTTGCGTTTCTCGATGAATGCTGATGTACCTTCTTTGAAATCTATTGTGCCGAAACATTTCCCGAACTCCTCGATCTCGGTGATATAGCCGTTCACCTCATTGCGATATCCGGCGTTGATGGAAACGATAGCAGAAGCAATCGCCATTCCTGAGTTGTTCAGGATCTTTCCAGCCATTTCTTCAGCAGTTGCCAGTAAGTTCTCCTGCTCAACAACGATATTCACCAATCCCCATGTGAGAGCTTCATCCGCCTTGATCATTCCTGCTGTGAACACCATTTCATTGGCTTTTCCTTTCCCAACCAGCTGGGCGAGTCTCTGTGTACCACCGTATCCCGGGATGACACCAAGCGATACTTCAGGAAGACCCATTCGCGCATTGGACGATGCAATCCGAATGTGTGCAGCCATTGCAAGTTCAAGTCCGCCACCCAGGGCAAAACCGTTGACCGCTGCGATCACCGGCTTCGTCATGTTCTCCACGCGATCGAAAAGTAGCTCTTGTCCTTTTGCAGCCAATTGTCCCCCTTCCGCAATCGAAAAATGAGCGAATTCCTTGATGTCGGCACCTGCAACGAATGCCTTCTCTCCACTTCCGGTAAGGATAACAACTCCCACAC
>JBKCAB010000401.1:0-3251 GCA_046307935.1 Bacteroidota bacterium
GAAGATCCCATTGGGGGAGTATCAAGTATTCAAAGCCCATTTCCCGCTTATCGCGGCAAATGGCTTTTTTCTTCCCTGCAGCTTAATCAAGCAAAGCTTGACAACCTTCCGGAGGGATTGAAGATCCCATTGGGGGAGTATCAAGTATTCAAAGCCCATTTCCCGCTTATCGCGGCAAATGGCTTTTTTCTTCCCTGCAGCTTGATCAAGCAAAGCTTGACAACCTTCCGGGAAGAAAAAAGCCCGTCTCAACTTTCGTTAAAACGGGCTTTGATTTCTTGCGGAGAGTGAGGGATTCGAACCCCCGGAACCTCGCGGTTCAACGGTTTTCAAGACCGCCGCAATCGACCACTCTGCCAACTCTCCGGGCCAAAAGTAGTAATATCTTAAAAACTGACAAGCCGATATCAACAAATTTTAACCAAGGAACATGATCGCCTACCCGATTAAACGAATGAGTATACCGTTGAACAAGAGAAATAAGTCCTTTAAACAATAAGATGATATTTTTTGGTTGGAGCACATCGTATTGCTTAACTTTATCAGATTAAACCAGGAACGCTTTTTAAATGGTACAACAAGCATTACTCATATTTTTCTTGATTACCGGTATGTTCGCGACGGGTCAACAAAAACTCCGTGTTTATCTGGATACTAAGCAGTTTTTTGCTCCTGAAGTTGGTAATTACCTGGAGGTTTATCTACAGTTTATGGGGCAATCGGTGCAGTATTTAGGCCTTGAAAACGGACTTCAGGGGCAAATAGCGGTGAAAATGAGTATTGAAGCGACCAATGGTGATAGCACCGAAACCATCGCAAGTGACGCCTACCGACTCGCTACACCGTTCATGAAAGACAGCATTGTCGAAGATTTTTATGATGTGAAGCGTTTCCCCATTCGACCCGGAAAATACAACCTGAACATTGTCCTTTCCGATCTGAACAGCACGAATCCGCCAATAACGAGTAAAATACCCATAGTGATCGATCAATTGGGTGAAAGCATTTCTTTTTCTGACATTGAGATCGCTGAGCTTGCATACAAAGGAGATGAGTCCTCGCCTTTTTACAAATCCGGATTGTGCATTATTCCGAGACTGTCAACCTTTTATCCAGCTGAACTAAATACAATACCGGTATATTTCGAGTTATACAACACTTCGTCTTTGCCCGATTCCGTCTTCGGAGTGAAACAAATGATCATCAATGACAAAGGTGCTGAACTACCGGATTTCACCCGTTTCACAAGACATGATAGGTCGACCGTTGTACCCATCATGCGCAAGGTGGATATCACTGAATTGACCACCGGAAAATATACCCTCTCCTATACTCTTTTATCAAGAAGCATGGACGAAATTGCTACGCAGAGCTATGAGTTTGAACGCAGCAATGATATCGATCTATCCACACACACAGAAAACATCATCCTGGATCCTTACTTCCAGGGTTCGATCTCCGATGACAGTGTAACCCATTATCTGGAAAGCATCATCCCGATCTCAAAATCAGGTGAGGTCAAAAACATTCTATCGACAATTCGGACCAAAGACCTTGAAAAACAGCGCAAACACTTACAGGCGTTCTGGGCCTTAACGGCACCCGGCAATTCTTACGACACATGGATCAAGTACAAGCAACAAGTTCAGCTCGTCGAGCGACTCTACGGCAATAACTTTCAGGAGGGATTTGAAACCGATCGCGGACGCGTTTATTTGCAATACGGAGCACCCACCACGATCGTTCAAAAAGAAAACTCCCCGAACGAATACCCTTATGAGATCTGGCAATACAACAAGATCGGAGCCTTTAGCAACAAACGTTTTGTATTCTACAATCCCGACCTAGTAAACAACGCTTACCGACTCCTTCATTCAGATATGCTTGGTGAACTTAAGAATCCGGGATGGCCACAAGCGCTCTCTAAAAGAAACACGAGCTCTGGAAATGTGGATGATCCGAATCTCTTTATGCAAAACAGTTGGGGCGACAACTCAAATGACCTGTTCCGTCAGTACTGATTTCCAATGTGCACCTCACCGATCAAATGAAAGATCTCGCCATAGTCATACTCAACTGGAACGGTGAACATTTTTTAAAGCAGTTCTTACCCGGAGTGCTTCGCAACTCTGGTAATGCACGAATAATTCTGGCAGACAACGCATCCACAGATGGTTCAGTTTCTTTCACACGCGAAAACTTCCCGGAGGTAGAGATCGTTTGCAATGAACAGAATTACGGGTTTGCTGGCGGTTACAATGCAGCACTTAAAAGGATCGAAAGCAAGTATTACCTTCTTTTGAACAGTGATATTGAGGTGACCGAGCATTGGCTTGAACCACTATATGCCGTCATGCAAGATCCCCGAATTGCAGGCTGTCAACCCAAGGTGCTTTCGTATGATCGACCCAAAATGTTCGAGCATGCGGGAGCTTCCGGAGGATATTTAGACAGAAACTATTTCCCATTCTGCAGAGGGCGCATCTTCGATAAGTTTGAAGAGGACAAAGGGCAATATAATGGAAACACCGAGATCTTTTGGGCAACTGGTGCAGCATTGCTGATCCGTTCGGAGATTTTTCACAAAGCGGGTGGATTTGACGAGCAATTTTTCGCCCACATGGAAGAGATCGACCTGTGCTGGCGCATAAAAAAAATGGGATATTCCTTCATGGTTTGTCCATCTTCTGTTGTTTATCATGTTGGTGGTGGCACACTCCCCTATCTTTCCCCCAGAAAGACTTATCTGAACTTCCGGAACAGTCTTTTCATGATCATCAAGAATCATCCCGGCCCGCTTTTCCTAAAATTGATTTGGCGAATGATCCTGGATGGAATAGCCGGATTGAGATTTTTATTGCGAGGAGAATGGAAGCACCTCGCTGCCGTATTCAACGCACACATGGCCGTTTATCGTGGTTTACCATCACTTTTGAATCAACGCAAAATAATCAGAAATTCTGTTACCAAAGAAAACAGAAACGGACTGTACAGGGGCAGTATCCTATGGGCACGCTATTTCAAGGGAATATGCCGTTTCAGCGAACTCAACCAACGGTTATTCAACCGCGACTTCGAATCAAGGTGAAATAGTTCAGTGCAAGCTCATAACTGTCCAGTCCAAAACCAAAGACACAGCCAACTGCAACCGGACTGATCAATGAATCATGTCGAAAAGACTCCCTGGATGGGATATTTGAAATATGTACTTCGACTACTGGCACCTTAATGGCTTCAACACAATCCCTGAT
>JBKCAB010000402.1:0-2990 GCA_046307935.1 Bacteroidota bacterium
TCAGTTCATTGCCTTCATCATCCAATACCATGATCTCCTTTTTCCAAACCTGATATACCTCGCCGGTAACGATCTCACCGATGCGCTCCTTGTACTTCTTGTACAAGTGGTCTTTCTCCAGTTCAAGAATTCTTGAAATGAGGTTCTGACGCAGTGAAAGGATGTTCCTTCTTCCGAAATCCGAGAACCTGAATTCTTCCGTTACTTCTTCTCCAATCTCAAAATCCGGCTCGATCTTTACAGCGTCTGAATACGCAATCTCAGTGTTTGGATCTTCAACTTCACCATCATCAACGATCTCTTTATTCAAGAAGATCTGGACATCTCCTTTGTCGATATTTACAATGATATCGATGTGTTCATCTGTGTTGAACTTCTTTTTAAGCATGGAGCGGAATACATCCTCCAACACATGCTGCATGGTCTGCTTGTCAATGCTCTTGAGTTCCTTGAACTCCGAAAAGGATTCAACTAATTCGTGGCTGTTCATTTTTAACCTTTATTTAAACGAAATAACAATTTTTGTTTCTTTTATCTGCGTGAAAGGGAACATTTGCTGTTCCACAATCAATTCTTTTTTCTTTTTCCCTTCGGGCTTCACCATTCTGGATTGTTCGACGGTAATTCCTTGCTCATCAACGAGGGCAAGTTTTCCTTCGTGTTTTTCTCCGTTACTCAGGACCAACTTTACATCTCGGCCGATATTCTTTGTATACTGCGCATGGACCCTCAAGGGTTTGTCCAGTCCGGCGGAGGATACATGCAATTCAAAATCCTCGCGTTCCCGGTCGAGGTTGTGCTCCACATTGCGGGAAACAGAAACACAATCCTCAACAGTTACACCGCCCTCGTATTTATCCAATTCCACATGAATCACATTTGAAGCCGACACTGTGATATCCACAATGAAAAGTCCGTTGGCCAGTTCTGCCATACGTTCTTCCACTAATTCTTTGACTCGGTCTTTAGCGATCATGAGAGATAAAAAGAGGGGACTTTCGTCCCCTCGTTCTTGTTCTTTAGCATCAAATTACGGTACAAATATACGGTAGAATTCTGAAAATCCAAACATTCCAGACATTTTTACCGCGCAGCGCTCCTATCTTTGTGAAAAAAACATGCTGATCGAGATCGGAGATAAGGTCATTTCAACCCGGATCCTAGAACGAAAGTTCGTCTGTGACCTGAGCGCTTGCCGCGGCGCCTGTTGTGTGGAAGGCAATGGAGGAGCGCCGTTGACATTGGAAGAGATCGACCAACTCGAAGCACATTTGGAAGATATCAGCGTTTATATGCGTCCTGAAGGCATTCAGGCCGTTGAACGAGCCGGCGTATTTTATGTAGATCAGGAAAATGAACCTGCAACAACCCTTGTCAATGGAAATGCATGTGCTTTTGTTTTTTTTGATGGAAATGGCGCAGCTAAATGCGCCGTTGAAAAAGCATATTCGGAAGGAAAAATACCCTTCAACAAACCGATCTCCTGTCATCTATATCCGATCCGCGTTAAACAATTCGAGACATTCACAGCACTCAACTACCATGAATGGGATGTCTGCGCTCCTGCTTGTGCCTGCGGCGAGAAGCTGGAAGTTCCTGTTTACCGTTTTCTTAAAGAGCCCATCATCAGGGCATTTGGGGAGGCATTCTTTAATGAACTGGTTGAAGTAGAAAAGGAAATCAAAGAGAAGGGGCTGGGGTATTGAGGTGGTTCACCACAGAAAAACAGAAGGAACAGAGTTTAAACGCAGAGACGCGAAGGATGCGCAGAGTTCACAAAGAGGACATAGGATACTGATAATCCAGTCTCTAGATTTTTGACTCTAGACTCTATTTTCACCATACTCATCAAACAAAAAGGCCACCCGAAGGCAGCCTTTCTCTTGCATCACATTTTTTTATCGCTCCAAGTAGAGCAGTTTCTCGTTCATGATCACACCGTCTCCTAGGAAGCGAACATAATAAATGCCGTTTGAATAACCTGACACATTGATATCCGTTTTCAAGAAGCCATCCTGCTTGTTGACCTCACGCGTTTCGAGCACTCTACCGGATGCATCTGTTACCTGCATGGTGAACATTCCGTTTACTGCACTTTCAAGATTACAGGTAAACAATCCAGTTATAGAAGGGTTAGGGTAAACCACTAGTGATTCCTCTCCTTCTGACAGTAATTCGTCTTCTTGGTGTACATCAAATCGGAATGCAGTACTGGATATCGATGCGTTTATTGTATAGCATGCCGTTCCTGAAAATGCTCCATTATAACCTCTAACACGAACATAGTATGTTCCTACAGCCCCATTATTATACTTCACCAACTCGGAGGTTGTGCCGCCATTCTCACTCGAAGACAGCAACGTGCCGGCACTGTTATACAAGTACAGATCATAGTCAAATGGTAGGTTCGAGATGGTCACACGGATATTCTTCTGTGCAGAAGTATTTGTGAATTTGAACCAGTCGATATCTGTTGAAGTACCTATACGCGCCGTAAGGTTGGTGTTCACTGGAATAGTTTTGGCTGCGCTCAATGTATTGTTGGTTTCATAATTGTCGGTACAAGAAGTCGCTGCCGGCGTTGTGAAATTTGATCCGGTGGTGTATCCGCTTGAGCCCGATGTACAGTTCGTTCTTACTTGCCAATTGTATGTGGTGGAACCTGTCAGGCCCGTTAGTGACAACGTGTTTGTAGTGGCGGAATAAGTTGTCCAAGTTGAAGCCGCCGAAGTCTTCACCTGTACCGAATAACCGCTTGCACCTGACACAGCACCCCAATTCAGTGTTACAGTACTTGATGTTAAGTTCGATGTGGACAAATTGGCGGGAGCGTTGCATGTTGTTCCGCTCACTGTCTGAATATTTACTGTATAATCTTCGACCTCTCCGTAATTAACAGTTCCACAAGGACTTGATATTGCTGCATCGCTCATGATGACGCGCATCCGCGTAGAACCGGTCAGCGCGGTTGAAGGCACAGTAAATGATCC
>JBKCAB010000403.1:0-364 GCA_046307935.1 Bacteroidota bacterium
GCACAGAGCTAAGGAGAATGAATCGAGTAACTGAGAATACCGATAAGTTCACACTTTTTGAGTTTTCTGCAAAATGGGATGTTGTTCCAACGATGCTCACTCAGTGTCATACGGATGTCATCAATGGATTCATGGGACAAACAACCGATTTCAGGAAGGACCTGATCAAACCAAATGTATTGATCATGGGAGAAAACAAGGCATTGGAAACAGCACGATACATTCACGGAGAATTTGGTCAGGGAACCTGGACATTTTACGGTGGACATGATCCGGAAGATTATGAACATCGGGTCGGTGATCCGCACACAGACCTCAATCTGCATCCAAATTCTCCGGGCTATAGGTTGATTCTCAATAATAT
>JBKCAB010000404.1:0-1333 GCA_046307935.1 Bacteroidota bacterium
GCCACCAAAATTCCTTTAAAAAATAAATCACGCTGTTTTCTGGGTCAGGCATTGCTGCAAAATTCTCCTCTATGTCATAGATGTCTATTCCTTTTTTCGTTTCAACTAAATTGATTTTAAGCGTTACGGGCGGCATACTGATCGTTGAGTCGTCAACAAGAATGGTTTGACCTTCGATCAAATAGATCCCTTCGTCCCATCCGGTTACGGTATAGGTGCCTCTCCAGTACTTTTCGTTGCCTTTAGTGAAAACCGTGTCCCGGAACGGAAATAACTGTTCGATATTTTCGGATCTTTCGTACGTCAGCTCAGAGCCGGCTGATTTTTTTCGACTAGGCATGGGACCCTTTTCAGGAGTAAAACGGAATACAGACCGTTTCTCCATTCGACAGGTATAGGTGATCGCTGCAGGTTTTCCAATAAGGACGGATTCTTGGGATATTTCGCAGGAAACGGTTTGTGCCCAAATTGATGAAGAGATGAATAATGCGAGCAAGAAGATCAGCTTTTTCATGCTCTGCTTTTGAAAAGTTTGACAAGCGGAGGAATGAAATCCTGATCTGTACTAAGATCGACTGAATCGATCCCTGACCTTCGGAGCTCTTTAACTAGATTTTCGCGTCTTTCAAGGAACTGCTCTTCAAATTTGCGACGTACGTCTTCCGATGAGGTATTTACCCAAGTTGTTTCACCTGTTTCAGCATTGAACAACCGAATGAACCCGGCATCAGGCAACTGCATTTCCCCGGTATCACTTAGCCGAACAGCAATCGTGTCGTGTCGCTTTCGTGTCACACGCATTCCTTCCATAAAATCATTGTCATCAATGAAATCGCTGATCACGAATGCAATGGATCTCTTTTTTTGCGTGTTTCTGAGGAATTTCAATCCTTCGCAAATGTCGGTGCCTTTCCCCTCGGTGTTCAGCTCGATCATCTCACGAAGAATGAACAGCGCATGTTGACGTCCTTTTTCCGGAGCGATGTATTTCTCAACACTATCAGAAACGAAAATTGCTCCTACTTTATCATTGTTCGCGACTGCCGAGAAGGCAAGGACTGCAGCAACTTCCAATGCAAGATCCTTTTTACTCCTCTCATGCGAACCAAAGGCTGCAGATCCTGAAACATCGATCAATAGCATAACGATAAGTTCCCGTTCTTCTTCGAATACCTTTACATGTGGTGCATTGTATCTTGCAGTAACGTTCCAGTCGATGGTGCGCACTTCGTCGCCAACCTGGTAATCTCGAACCTCACTGAATGCCATCCCCCTGCCTTTGAAAGCGGAATGGTATTCTCCGGAGAATATATGCTTTGTAAGACCCTTTGTG
>JBKCAB010000405.1:0-734 GCA_046307935.1 Bacteroidota bacterium
CCGGGAAAGATCGGTTTTTAAACGCCCTTGTCCACTAAAAATTGTACATCATCAATCTTTTCGGCGAAGGGATCCGCTACTGGATCTGTGATCTTGAGGACCCGCTATGGGAACCACTTACCCACTACAAAATGACACACCAGATAAATTGGAATGATCTACTTGTAGACCTTAGTTTACTGAAAAAATTCGGCATTCTCCACTGGAGTGAGCTCGCAGTTGAACAAGAGCGATCGGGACTATTGATCAATGCCACGAATCGGATCGAGATCAAAAAAGGCAGCAGAACATTGGAGCGTTTATACGCTGATGAGCTCATGCATTCAAAGACCCTATTCCCTAAATTCAGAACAGCGCTCAGGGAATTTAAGACGGATATCCAACGGAATCCCATCATTGTGCAGTTTGAAACCGGACTGGTGGCAAAATTCAGGATCGATGAAGATGGACTGCTCATAGACAACCTGAATTTCTGCCTTGAAAGACCATTTCCTGGTCAGCCGGAAACGGTTTTCACCACTTTGGAATACAAAGGAAGTAAATTGAGGAAGGAACGTGAAGATACCGTTGTAAGAGGTTTCCAAGTACTGATCCAAAATTGATCCCAATTGATGACAAACAATTATCCAACAGAACAAAATGATATCTGACGATAAAAAAAATTAACTACTTTACGAATCCATTTAAATCAATATAATACCGCTATGATAATTCTAGTTAAGATAAACAGAACC
>JBKCAB010000406.1:0-3476 GCA_046307935.1 Bacteroidota bacterium
GTGGGTAACCTATTACCGAAGAGATTGGGATCCGAATGCGGAGTCTCCTTCAGCCGTAGCTATCATCGACACGGAAAAAGATGAGATCGTTCGGGTCATGCCTTCCGGACCTCTTCCGAAAATGGTGGCTTGCTCAGGGGACAATAAATACGTCGCTGTTACGCATTGGGGGGACAATACAGTAGGTTTGATCGATGTCTCCAGTGAGGATCCAATGGATTTCCGATATGTATCACACATTGTGGTTGATAACCGATTGGCAATGAACTTTGCGCATAGTGTGAACCGCGATAACAGCTGTGGAAACTGCCTGCGTGGTACTGTTTTTTCACCGGACAACAAAAAGATCCTTATAGCGAAAATGGGTGGGAACGGGATCGCTGTCATTGATGTAGAGTCGAAAGAATACCTCGGAACGATCACGGGTTCTTACCTGAACCTCCGACACCTGGTAATCAATCAGGGAGATCTGGTTTTGAGTTCCAACTCCTACGGAATGGTTCAAAAAGCAAAGCTGGATGACATTCTATCCGTTGGTTTCAATGAGCAGAAGCAACTCAATTTCAAAGGCTGGCAGTCCATCAGTGTCGGTCCGGGTGCGCGAACAATCGATATTACGGAAAATGGCAAATATATCTTTGCGTGTGTCAACAATGCGTGTAAAGTCGCAGTTGTTGATGCCAAAACCATGACCAAACTCACTGAGATCGATGCTGCCCCATTCCCTGTTGGGATGGCTTTATCGCCTGATAATAAACAACTGATCATCACCTCACAGGGTAAAGAAGGAAGTGCAGGTTCAGGCAACACGGTAATGGTGTTTGAACTCGTTTATGACAAGGTTGGTGGATAACCTCTATATCGTAGGATTTTTTATTTGAATGCTGTTTCAAAATCGTTCTTTTCAGAATTAGTTTTCGATCAGCACTAAAATACCTACTCTCAGTGTAAATAGTATTTGATCTCCTAAGCGACCTCCAACTCATATGCATTGATTTCAATTCAGATTGTTCCATTTTTTCGATGCAAAAGAACTTTCTCGAGACCAAAGTAAAGCTCATTTCACATCCCAATTATCATTAGATTTGATGCACAATAACTGATTATGAAGAAAACAATTGTTCTGTTACTACTCTGCAGTATTTCGTCTTCCCTTTTGGCTCAATTGAAGGCTCCGGATCAGTTTCTTGGCTATACACTCGGAACGTATTTTTCCAGACACCATCAGGTAACCGATTATTTCCGACATCTTGAAGCAAATGGATCCGGGATGATAAAACTCCAAACGTACGGAAAAACCAACGAGAACAGGGAACTGATTGTCGCTTTTATCTCAAGTCAGGAAAACATCAGCAGACTTGATTTGATACGAAACAATCATGAAAATGGTAGAGAAGAATCGGTTGCCATCGTTTGGCTCAGCTACAACGTGCACGGGAATGAAAGTGCGGGAACCGAAGCGGCTATGATGACAGCGCATGAATTAATCACAACGCGGAAAGATTGGTTGAAGAATACCGTGGTGATCATTGATCCTTGTATCAATCCGGATGGAAGGGATCGTTATGTTAACTGGTACAATCAGCAAATGAACACTCCTTACAATGCTCATGTGGAAACTGCGGAGCATGATGAACCTTGGCCTTCAGGTAGACCCAACCACTATCTTTTCGATCTCAACCGCGACTGGGCTTGGCTGACACAGGTAGAAAGTCAACAACGAATCGCTCTCTACAACCGTTGGCTCCCCCATGTGCACGTTGATTTCCACGAACAAGGAATGAACGAACCGTATTATTTCGCACCTGCAGCGGAACCTTATCATGAAGTGATCACCAAGTGGCAGCGTGAATTCCAGAATGGCGTTGGACGAAATAACGCAAAGTATTTTGACCAGAACGGATGGTTCTATTTCACACGTGAGATCTTTGATCTGCTCTATCCCAGCTATGGAGACACCTACCCTACTTACAATGGTGCCATCGGTATGACCTACGAGCAAGGTGGTAGCGGAAGAGGAGGATTGGGTGTGATCACTGCGGAAGGCGATACACTGACACTACGCGACAGGATCCAACATCACCATATATCCGGTATTTCTACAGTTGAATTCTCTGTTGAACAAAAGGATAAACTGATTCGGGAATTCAACATTTTCAATTCGAACAAGAGCTACAAGTACAAAACGTATGCGGTTAGCGGAAATGAAGAGAAATTATCTGTCCTTATGGACCTGCTTGACCGTCATGAGATCCTTTATTCTTTCGGTGATGGTAACACCCTCAAAGGATACGACTATGCTTCGGGAAAACAATCCAGTGTCAAGCTTTCGGAAAATCATCTGCTCATCCAAACCGATCAGAAAAAAGGGACATTGGTCAACGTGCTTTTTGAACCAAAAACATATCTGAGTGATTCCCTGACCTACGATATTACCGCGTGGTCACTACCCTACGCCTATGGTTTGGACTGTATTGCATCAGAGAATAAGATTACAGGGAAAGCTGCAAAAGCTGCTGTTGATCCTGCATTTCCGGAATCAGAAGTATATGCCTATCTCTTGCGATGGGACAGCATGGAAGATGCCAAAGCCTTATCTGAGTTGATACAGAACGGAATAAAAGTGCGTTATTCTGAAAGTGCCTTCAGCTTTGGTGACAAGAAATATGCCCCTGGAACCCTGATCATTGTGTGCGGTGAAAATGAGACAAAAAGTTTGGAATCACTGCTAAATGAACTTGTGCGAAAATACCGCATTTCTATTGAAACCACTAAAACCGGCATGGTTGATACAGGAAAGGATTTTGGATCATCCGCAGTGAAGCTCATTAAAAACAAACGAATAGCGTTACTCACCGGTGATCAGACTTCTTCTTTAAATGTGGGTGAGATCTGGCATTTTATGGAGAAAGAGCTAAAATACCCGATCAGTATGCTCCATGCAAACAGTGTCACTACTGAATCACTACAATCCTATGACGTATTGATCGTGCCGGAAGGATGGTACAGGGACTTGAGTGGAACAATTGGTTCATGGGCATCATCCGGTGGAACAGTTATCGCTATTGGTGATGCTTTGAGCATGTTCAATGAACAGAACGGGTTTTCCCTGTCACCCAAATCAGACAATAAAGAGGAAGAAAAAGAGGAGGACAGGCACGAACATGCCCATGTTCCCTACGATAAACTTGAACGTGAATCAGTAAAGGAGATCATCACTGGCGCGATCTTTAAGTGTAAAGTGGAAAATACGAATCCATTGGCTTTCGGTTATGGAGAAAACTATTTTACCCTGAAACTAAGTGGCAATGGATACAGCTGGATGAAAAACGGCGGCAATGTGGTATATCTCGAAAAAGATGCAACTCCGATCGCAGGATTTGCCGGATCGAAAGCTATTCCCCGTCAATCGGAGTCACTCATCATTGGTCACGAACACAAAGGCAGCGGAACCTTAATTTACTTGGTTGATAATC